>DASURM010000465.1:0-29605 GCA_036280035.1 Burkholderiaceae bacterium
GCGATATCGAAGAACCCGTTCCTGCAGTTCACGCTCAAGGGCGCGAAGGCCGGCGACAAGGTGTCGGTGAACTGGGTCGACAACCGAGGCGAAAGACGCACTGACGAGGCGACGGTGGCCTGACCGCGCCGGCCCGAACTCACCACCAGGAGACGCCGTGAAGCCGTCGTGGATCGGGGCCGCGAGCCTCATGGGTCTGGTGCTGTGCTCGGCGCAGGCGCAGGCGCAGAAGTCGAGCGCCGACGCGATCGCCGAGTACCGCAAGATGCTCGAAGACGGCAATCCGGCCGATCTGTTCGAGGCCAAGGGCGAGGCGCTGTGGAAGCACAAGCGCGGGCCGAAGAACGCTTCGCTCGAGCAGTGCGACCTCGGCAAGGGCCCGGGCGTGGTGAAGGGCGCTTTCGTCGAGTTGCCGCGCTACTTTCCCGACACCGGCAAGGTGCAGGACCTGGAGTCTCGGCTCGTTAGCTGCATGGCCGCGCTGCAGGGCCTGAACGCCGAGGAGATCGCCAAGACCCCGTTCGGCCGCGGCGAACAAGCCAATGTGACCGCCCTCGCGACCTACGTGTCCGCCGCGTCGCGCGGCCTGCGCTTCAACCTGCCGCAGTCGCACGCCGAAGAGCGGCGCAGCTACGAGATCGGCAAGCGGGTGTTCTACTTTCGCGGCGGCCCGTACGACTTCTCGTGCGCGTCGTGCCACGGCGAGGACGGCAAGCGAATCCGGATGCAGGACTTGCCGAACCTGACCCACAACCCCGGCGACGGCATCGGCTTCGCCGCATGGCCGGCCTACCGCGTGAGCAACGGCCAGATGTGGGGCATGCAATTGCGCCTGAACGACTGCTACCGCCAGCAGCGCTTCCCGTACCCCGGTTTCGGCTCGGAGGCGACGATCGCAGTCGCAACCTACATGGGCGTGAACGCCAAGGGCGCCGAATCGATCGCGCCGTCGATCAAGCGGTGATGCCATGCAAGACAGCCATCCGATGAAAGCCCTCGGCGCCGCGGCGTTGACCCTGTTGCTCGCCGGCTGCGCGTCGCTGCCTTCCAGCACCGAACTCGACCAGCAGGCGCAGATGGTGATGAAGGCATCGTTTCGCGACCAGGGCATCGCCAAGGTCGATCGCCTGAACCAGGATCTCGGCCAGCACGCCTGCTCGTCGCCGGTGCCGCCGGCCCCCGAGATGGTCAAGCGCATCGAAACCGAGGCGCTCGCGACAGTCAAGTGGCCCGCCGGCGGCCGCTACGTCGGCGACTGGCGTGCCGGCGAAAAGCTGGCGCAGAACGGCCGCGGCATGACCTGGACCGACCAGTCGGCGGCGCCGCAGGCCAACGGCGCCAACTGCTACAACTGCCACCAGATCGACAAGAAGGAGATCTCTTTCGGCACCATCGGGCCGAGCCTGTGGCACTACGGCAAGGATCGCGGCGTCAAGGATGTCGCCGATCCGGCGTCGGCCGCGGTCGTGCAGTACACGTGGGGCAAGCTCTACAACAGCAAGGCGTACGCGGCGTGCTCCAACATGCCGCGCTTCGGCCACATGGGCCTGCTCGACGAGGATCAGTTGCGCAACCTGATGGCGCTGCTGCTCGACCCGCACTCGCCGGTCAATCAGTGATCGGCCCGGCCGTCGGGCCGGGCGGCGAGCCGAGGGGCTTCGCGCCGCGCTGACCACCGTGGATCCGAGCAAGCGCGAGTTCGTGCGGCTGCTGGCACTGGCCGCTGCCGCAGGCATGCCGCTGGGGGCGCGGGGCGAAGGCGCGCAAGACGGAGCGGCGTTGTACGACGCGCCGCCGCCCTTCAAGGGCACCGGCGCCGTTTCGTTGCTGCATTTCACCGACTGCCATGCGCAGTTGCAGCCGATCCGCTTTCGCGAGCCGAGCATGAATCTCGGCGTCGGCCCGATGAACGGGCAGTGGCCGCATCGGGTCGGGGGGGCGCTGCTGCGCGCGGCCGGCATCGCCGAGGGCTCGGCGCTGGCGCATGCATTCACGTATCTGGACTTCGAGGCCGCGTCGCGGCGTTACGGCCGAGTGGGCGGCTTCGCTCACCTGGCCACCCTGGTCAAGCGCCTGAAGGCGAGCCGGCCCGGTGCGCTGCTGCTCGACGGCGGCGACACCTGGCAGGGCTCGGCGACCTCGTTGTGGACCCAGGGGCAGGACATGGTCGAAGCGCAGCTCGCGCTCGGTGTCGACGTGATGACCGGCCACTGGGAGTTCACCTACGGCATGGGGCGCGTGCGGCAGGTGGTCGACGGTGCGTTCAAAGGCCGCATCGCGTTCCTGGCGCAGAACGTCAAGACCGCCGACTTCGGCGACCCGGTGTTCGAGCCGTACGTGGTGCGCGAGATCGCCGGCGTGCCGGTGGCGATCGTCGGCCAGGCGTTTCCGTACACGCCGATCGCCAACCCGCGCTACTTCGTCGCCGACTGGAGCTTCGGCATCCAGGACGACCACCTGCAGAAGATGGTCGACGAGGTGCGTGCCAAGGGCGCGCAGGTGGTGGCGGTGCTGTCGCACAACGGCATGGACGTCGATCTCAAGATGGCTGCGCGCGTGCGCGGCATCGACGTGATCCTCGGCGGCCACACGCACGACGGTGTGCCGGTGGCGGTGCCGGTGGGCAACGCCGGCGGCACCACGCTGGTGACCAACTCCGGCAGCAACGGCAAGTTCCTCGGCGTGATGGATCTGCGGGTCTTGGGCGGCAAGGTCGCCGACTTCCGCTGGCGATTGCTGCCGGTGTTCGCCGACCTGCTGCCGCCCGATGCCGCGATGGCGGCGTTGATCGACAGGCTGCGCGCGCCGCATGCCGCCCGGCTGCGCGAGGAACTCGCCGTCACCGATGGCCTGCTGTACCGGCGCGGCAACTTCAACGGCAGCTGGGACCAGTTGCTGTGCGACGCGCTGATCGAGGTGCAGGGCGCGCAAATCGCGTTCTCGCCGGGGTTCCGCTGGGGCACGACGCTGTTGCCGGGCGAGGCGATCACGCGCGAGGCGATGATGAACCAGCTCGCGATCACCTACCCGTACGCCACGCTCACCGACATGAGCGGCACGATGATCAAGACCGTGCTCGAGGACGTGGCCGACAACCTGTTCAACCCCGACCCGTACTACCAGCAAGGCGGCGACATGGTGCGCGTCGGTGGCCTCACCTATGCGCTCACCCCCGGCGCGAAGATGGGTGCGCGCATCGACGACATGCGCCTGGACGGCAAGCCGATCGAAGCCGACAAGACCTACAAGGTCGCGGGCTGGGCGCCGGTCGGCGAGGCGGCGCGCGAAGCTGGCCTCAAGCCGGTGTGGGACGTGGTCGAGGCCTGGCTCGCGCAGCAGGGCGGCCGCGTCAAGCCGCGTCGCATCGACACGCCCAAGTTGATGGGCGTGCAGGGCAACGCGGGCCTGGCGGGCTGACCCCTGCCGCCGCCGGCGCCGTCAGGTCGCCAGCGTGTCGGCCCAGATGTTGCGCGCCCACGACCACGCGAAGCGACCCTCGGCCGCAGTCGACGCCGCCGACACGCCGCCGCCCGGCACGGGCTTGAGCGTCTTGTCGGCGGGGTCGTACTGGTGCACCGAGGTCACGTGCATCGCATCGGTGGCGGTGACGTAGCTGTAGCAGGTGTTGGTCATCACCGGCGTCGGGTTGACCGCTTCGCCCTTGAGCAACTGGATGATCGCCGCGGCGGCCACCTTGCCGTGCTGGTTGGCCATGTGGCCCGACTTGGGCATTCCCGGGGCCGACATCACCGTATCGCCGAGCACATGGATGCCGGGCACCGCGGTGGACTCCATCGTCAGCCAGTTCACGCCGGCCCAGCGCGCATTCATGTTGAGCAGGCCGATTGCGCGCGCGAGGTCGCCGCCGCGCTGGGGAGGCACGACGTTGAGCACATCGGCCTTGACGTCATCGAACTCCAGCTTGGCGGTGCGGGTCGCCACATCGACCGCCTTCAGCTCGTTGTTCGCGCGGTATTCGATGATGCCCTTGTAGTGCTCGGCATACGCGCGCTCGAACAGCCCCTTCTTCGACTGGATCTCGGGATTGGCGTCGAGCACCAGCACCTTGGAGCGCGGCTTGTGCTGCTTGAAGTAGCTGGCCACCATCGCGGCGCGCTCGTAGGGCCCCGGCGGGCAGCGATACGGCGACTTGGGCACCGTCAGCGCATAGACGCCGCCGTCGGGCATCGCCTCGAGCTGGCGGCGCAGCGCCACCGTCTGCGGCCCGGCCTTCCAGCTGTGCAGGATCGTCTCCTGCGTGGCGGCGGTCAGGCCGCTCACTTGCTCGAGCATGAAGTCGATGCCGGGCGACAGGATCAGCCGGTCGTACGGCAAGCTGCGGCCGTCGGCCAAGCGCACCTGCCGGGCCTGCGCGTCGATCGCGACGGCCTCGCCCTGGATGCGCTTGACGCCCGATGCGGCCAGGCCGCTGTAGGGTACCGTGATGTCGGCAATGGATCTGTGGCCGGCGAGCACCAGATTCGAGATCGGACACGACACGAAGCTGTCGTGGCGCTCCACCAGCGTCACGTCGACGTTGCCCCACAGGCGCAGATAGCGCGCCGCGGTGGCACCGCCGAACCCGCCACCGATCACGACCACGCGACCGATCGACGGGCCGCCGCTACCGGTGGCGCAGCCGAGCAGCGGTGCGGCCACCGTGGCCGCCAGTCCGGCGCCGAGCAGGCGCCGGCGCGACATCGAGTTGAATGCAGGCATCGACGTGCTCCTCACTTACTGGCCGGCTGGGCGGCGAAGAACGCGGCGATCGCCTTGAGCTGGTCGTCGCTGTAGCCTTTGGCGATCTGATGCATGATGGTTGCGGGCCGTTCGCCGGTCTTGAATGCGTTGAACGTCGATACCAGGCGATCGGCCGGCGTGCCTGCCAGCGCCGTCACCGCGTCGCCTCGCGCCTGGCCGTTGGTGCCATGGCAGTTGGCGCAGGTGGCCGCCAGATTGCGGCCGAGGTTGGCGTCTTGCGCATGGGCCGCGGCGACACCTAGCATCGCCGCAGTGGTCCACAGGGCCTTCTTCATGGCTTGCTCTCCTCCGGGTGACGACGGAACCGGTGCCGCCCGGGGCCGTGCGTGGGTTGACGAATTGCGCTGGAAGCGGGATGCCCTACCGCGACAAGGGTGATGGCCCCGATCTTTGCCAATCTTCGATCGCTCGAGACTGAGCCAGATCAAGTCGCGTGGGCGTCGCGAGGCGTAGGTGTTTCCCTCATGTCCAACGCGAGTCGGCGAGCGTTTGTCGGGCTCGCCACGAGCGGGCCTGCATGCCCGCTCGGGCGGCAGGCGTGCGTCAGGCTCCCCACGACCGGGCCTGCAGGCTCGGCCGGTTCGCGAGGCTTGGGCCAGTCCGCTGGGACTGGCCCAAGTCCACGCTCCTCCACGAGCGGGCCTACATGCCCGCTCGGTTCGGCAGGCGTTCGTCAGCGCGCAGGCGCTGACTCACGTCCAGCCTCACCCCCTGTCGCAGGCGATCGAGGCGGTGGCGACCAGGTCGTCGAACAGCGCCATCGAGGCGCGGCCGGGCAGCGCGTAGGGGTCGAGCGTCGCGCTGGCCGAATACTTGAGCAGCAGCGCCGGGTTCAGGCCGGCCATCTGCACCTGGCCCATGGCCCAGCTGGCGAAGCGCCGCTCGGCGATCTCTTCGTAGCAGAGCAACTCGACGTCGCTGTGGCGCGCGTCGTGCACGATGCGCTGGTACAGGTGGTTGATCGCCGAGCGACCGCCTTCGAGCACTTGCAGGAAGATGCGATCGGCGAAGCACACCACGCCGGTGATGCCGTACTTGCGGTTGCCCGCACGGCTCTGGCGCAGCAGCGCATTCATCTCTTCGGCGTCGAAGGCCGGCACCGCGCGGCTGGCATACATCAATCGGACCAGCATCGGACTCCCCTCGCTCAGGCGTCGCCCTTTCTAGCCAGCAGGGACAGGAATTCGCGACGCAAGTTCGCGTCCTTCAGGAACGCGCCGCGCATCACGCTGTTGGTCATCGCCGAGTCGTCGTCCTTGACGCCGCGCCAGTGCATGCAGAAGTGATCGGCTTCCATCACGATGGCCAGGCCGTCGGGGCGCACGCGCTCCTGCAGCGCGTCGGCCAGCATCACCACGGCCTCCTCCTGGATCTGCGGGCGCGTCATCACCCATTCGGTGAGCCGTGCGTACTTCGACAGGCCGATCAGGTTGGAGTGCTCGTTGGGCAGGATGCCGATCCAGACCCGGCCGAGAATCGGGCACAGGTGGTGCGAGCAGGCGCTGCGCACGTTGATCGGGCCGACGATCATCAGCTCGTTGAGCTGCGACGCGTTGGGGAACTCGGTGATCCGCGGCGGAGCCACGTAGCGGCCGCGAAACACCTCGTCGACGAACATGCGCGCCACGCGCTCGGCGGTGTGCTGCGTGTTGTGGTCGCCTTCGGTGTCGATCACCAGCGCCTGCAGCACGTCGCGCATCTTGGCCTGCACCTCGGCCTTCAGCTCGTCGAGCTCGCCGGGGCGCACGAAGGCCGCGATGTTGTCGTTGGCGTGATAGCGGCGGTCGGCGCCGACCAGACGATGGCGGATGCGCTGCGATGCCGGCAGTTTCGCGAGGTCGCTCTCGCTCGGCAGCAGGCGCGTGACGGTGCTCTGAGACGGGGGCATGGCGTTGGCTGTCGGGCGGCGTGACCAGGCTCGCATTGTCTCAGTGGCGCCAAGTCCGTGCAGCGGCCTGCGATTCACAGGTCAATAGACCCTAGACTGGGTTCGTGACCACTTCGCCGCCACTGGCGCGCCTGCTCGATCGCACCGCCGATGCGGTGGCCGCGGTGCGGGCGGGCCGTTCGCTGACCGACGCCCTCGACGCGGTCGACGCCGAGCTGCGTCCGGGGGTGCTCGCGCTGGCCAGCGACGTGATGCGCCGGCTCGGTACCGCGTTGGCACTGCGTGCGCGGCTGGCGCCGCGCGTCCCGCCGCCCCCGGTGGATGCGCTGCTGCTGAGCGCGCTGGCGCTGCTGCTGCCCAACGACGGCGGCGCAGCGTACCCCGACCACACGTTGGTCGATCAGGCCGTGACCGCAGCGCGGCATCGCACCCCGGCGGCCGCCGGCTTCGTCAACGCGGTGCTGCGCCGCTTCGTGCGCGAGCGCCGCGCACTGCTGGAGGTGGTGCTGCACGACAGCGTGGCCGCCTTCAACCACCCGCTGTGGTGGATCGAACGCGTGCGGCAGGATTGGCCTGCGCAGTGGCGCGATCTGCTGGCCGCCGACAACCAGCCGCCGCCGATGGTGTTGCGGGTCAACGCCCGCCGCGGCAGCGCGCAAGACTACGTGCAGCGGCTGGCCGCGCACGGCCGGGCCGCGCAGGTGGTGGGGCCGCAGGCGGTGTGGCTGGCCGCACCGTGCGCGGTGGCGCAACTGCCCGGCTTCGCCGAAGGCGACGTCTCGGTGCAGGACCTGTCGGCGCAGCGTGCGGCCGCGCTGCTGCTGCAGCGGCCGTTGGGGCGCGATGCGCGCGTGCTCGATGCCTGTGCGGCGCCGGGCGGCAAGACGGCGCACCTGCTCGAACTGGCCGATCTCGACCTGACCGCGCTCGACGTCGACGGGGCTCGCCTGCAGCGCGTGCAGCAGAACCTGCAGCGCCTTCGGCTGCAGGCGCGCCTGGTATGCGCCGATGCTCGGCTGCCGAGCGCCTGGTGGGATGGGCGGCCGTTCGACGCGGTGCTGCTCGATGCGCCGTGCAGTGCGTCGGGCGTGGTGCGGCGGCATCCCGACGTGCGCTGGCTGCGCCGCGCGCAGGATCTGTCGACGCTGGCGCGTACCCAGGCCGAGCTGCTCGACGCCCTGTGGCCCACGGTGGCCCCCGGTGGCGTGTTGCTGTACGTGACCTGCTCGATCTTTCGTGTCGAAGGCGAGCAGCAGATCGACGCTTTTTTGCAACGTCATCGAGCGGACGGTGTGCTGCCGGACCCGACCGCTCCCGGTCACTTGCTGCCGCTGCCGGAAAATGGGCTCGATCGTTCCGGGCCGACTCCCGTCGTCGGCGACGGGTTCTTCTACGCCTTGATTCGCAAGCCTTCGTCGTAACCCCGGCTGTCCCATGCGCCGCGCGACGACCGTCCGTCAGACACCGCGCGCGGCCCGGGTCGCGCCGTCGGTGTGGCACGTGCTCGCCCGCTGGGCCTGGAGGCTGGCCGCCTGCGTGGTGCTGGGGGTTATCGGGGTTGCGCACAATGCGCGGGCCCAGGGCGTCGAACTGAGCACGCTGCAGTTGCGGCCCGTCGACGGTGCGCTGACGCTCGAGTTCAGCGCCCGCCTGACGTTGTCGCGTGCGGTCGAGGACGCCCTGCGGCGCGGCGTGCCGATGTACTTCGATGTCGATGCCACCTTGTTTCGCGCGCGCTGGTACTGGCGCGACGAGCGGGTGTCGGAGGTGTCGCGCAGCTACCGCCTGTCGTACCAGCCGCTCACCGGCAACTGGCGCGTCGGCCTCGGCGCACTGGGCCAGTCGTATCCGACACTGGCCGAAGCGCTGGCGGTGATCTCGAGCGTCAGCGGCTGGCGCCTGGCCGATGCGTCGCAGCTCGAGAGCGGGCAGCGCTACTACGTCGAGTTCAGCTTCCGCCTCGACGCGTCGAAGCTGCCGCAGCCGCTGCAGATCGGCATCGGCAACGAATGGTCGCTCGGCCTGTCGCGCGTGCTCAAGGCCGACGAGGCCCTGATCGACGCGGTGCGCAAATGAAAGCCGCCCGCATGAGCAAGTCGATGCGCTGGGCGCTGTTGGTATCGACGCTGGTGGTGATCGGCGCCGCGGCGGTGATCGCCTTCATGCTGTCGATGACCAGCGAGCGCGCGCTCTTCGAGCGCAATTTCGTCTGGCTGTTCTGGATCAACCTGTTCGTCGCCGCCGCGCTGCTGCTGGTGATCGCGATCGCCGCCACCCGGCTCGTGGTGCGCCTGCGCAGCGGCAAGTTCGGCAGCCGGCTGCTGCTCAAGCTGGCCGGCATCTTCGCGTTCGTCGGGGTCGTGCCGGGGGTATTGATCTACACGGTCTCGGTGCAGTTCGTGTCGCGCAGCATCGAGACCTGGTTCGACGCCCAGGTGGCCAGTGCGCTCGACGCCGGCCTGACGCTCGGCCGCGGCACGCTCGACGCGCTGGGTGCCGACCTCGTGTCGAAGACGCGGCTGGCCGCCGAGCGCCTGGCCGACAGCCGTGCGAACGGGCCGCTGACGCTCGAGCGCCTGCGCGAGCAGCTCGAGGCGCGCGAGGTGATGCTAGTGGGCGCCAGTGGCCAGGTGCTGGCCGCGGCCAGCTCGATCCCCGGCCCGATCATGCTGCAGCGGCCGCCCGCAGCCATGCTCCGGGAGGCGCGCGCGGCCGGTGCCGTGAGCCAGTTCGACGGACTCGACGACGAACCCAAACCCGGCGAGGCGAGAGCCCCGGTGCGGGTGCGCGCACTGGCGCTGCTTCCGAGCAACGAGATCAGCCTGACGACGCGCGAGGACCGCTTTCTCTACGTCACGCAGCTGGTGCCGCCGCAACTGGTGGCCAACGCGCTGGCGGTGCAGAACGCCTACCGCGAGTACCAGCGTCGCGCGATCGCGCAGGGCGCTCTGCGCCGCATGTACATCGGCACGCTGACGCTGGCGCTGGTGCTGGCGGTGTTCGGCGCGGTGCTGGTGGCGGCGATCCTCGGCAACCAGATCGCGCGGCCGCTGCTGGTGCTGGCCGAGGGCGTGCGCGAGGTCGCCGAGGGCGACCTCAAGGCCAAACCGGTGTTCGCGTCGCGCGACGAGCTGGGTGGCCTGACACGTGCCTTCGCACGCATGACCGAGCAGCTCGCCGACGCGCGCGAGCAGGTGGACCGCGGCGTGGCGCAGCTCGAAGGCGCGCGCACGCGGCTGCAGACGATCCTCGACTCGCTGAGTGCCGGGGTCATCGTGTTCGACCGCCAGCGCGGCATCGACACCGTGAACCCTGGCGCGACGCGCATCCTGCGCCAGCCGCTGTCGGCCTACCTCGGCAAGCCGCTGGACGAAGTGCCGCGCCTGGCCGAGTTCGCCCACAAGGTGTGGCAGCGTTTCGAGTTGCACGCCGCGAGCCCCGAGCCCGGCGAGCGCGACCATTGGCAGGACGCCTTCGACCTGCGCGTCGACGAGCAGACGAGTCTGAACCTGCTGGTGCGCGGCGCGGTGCTGCCCAACGAGGCACGGCTGATGGTGTTCGACGACATCACCGAGGTGGTGTCGGCGCAGCGCTCGATCGCCTGGGCCGAGGTGGCGCGCCGCCTGGCGCACGAGATCAAGAACCCGCTGATGCCGATCCAGCTGTCGGCCGAGCGCATGCAGCATCGCCTGGAGCCCGTGCTGGCCGGCAACGATCGCGCGCTGCTCGAGCGCTCGGTGGGCACCATCGTTGCGCAGGTGCAGGCGATGAAGCAGCTGGTCGACGAGTTTCGCGACTACGCGCGGCTGCCCGCGGCGCAGCTGGAGCCGCTGGATATGAACACCGTGGTGCTCGAGGTGCTGGCGCTGTACGGCGAGGCGCAGGAGCAGGGGCGCGTGGTGGCGCAACTGGGCGCCGACCTGCCGTCGATCATGGGCGATGCCACGCAGCTGCGCCAGGTGATCCACAACCTGCTGCAGAACGCGCTCGACGCGGTGGCGGAGCGGCCCGACGGCCGGGTGGTCGTGCGCACCGAGTTCGCCCACGGTCACGACGACGATGCGCGCGCGGTGCGGCTCTCGGTCAGCGACAACGGCCCGGGCTTCGCCGACAAGGTGCTGCGCCGCGCCTTCGAACCCTACGTGACCACCAAGCCCAGGGGCACCGGCCTCGGGTTGGCGGTGGTGCGCAAGATCGCCGACGAACACGGGGCGCGGGTTCGGCTCGGGAACGTGCGCCGCGACCCCGACGCAGGAGGGGGCGTCGCGGGCGCCCAAGTTTCGTTATCATTTTCACGCCTGAGCCCCATCATGCTGACCGCCGCGGGAGTGCAGGCAACCCATGACGCCGGCGGGGCGGCAACGCAGGTGCACTGAAGGCATCGATGGCAACGATTCTGGTGGTCGACGACGAGCTGGGCATCCGCGGCCTGTTGTCCGACATCCTGTCCGACGAGGGCCACTCGGTCGAACTCGCCGAAAACGCCGCCGAGGCACGCGCCGTTCGCGAGCGCATGCGCCCCGACCTCGTGCTGCTCGACATCTGGATGCCCGACGTCGACGGCATCACGCTGCTCAAGGAGTGGGGCGCCTCGGGCCTGTTGACGATGCCGGTCATCATGATGAGCGGGCACGGCACCATCGACACCGCGGTCGAAGCCACCAAGTTCGGCGCCTCGGCCTTCCTCGAGAAACCGGTCACGCTGCAGAAGCTGCTGCGCGCAGTGGAGCAGTCGCTGACCAAGCCGGCGCCGCGCGCCGCGGCACCCGCGGGCAACGGCGCCACCGTCTATCGCATGGAGTCGGCGCTCCTGCACGACGCACCGATGCCCGGTGCCGGCGTGGCGCCGATGCTGGCGCCGCTGCCGGTGGGCCCGCAGGCCGAGCAGTCGTTCGACCTCGACCGCCCGCTGCGCGAGGCGCGCGACTCGTTCGAGAAGTGCTACTTCGAGTTCCACCTCGCGAAGGAAAATGGCTCGATGACGCGGGTGGCCGAGAAGACCGGCCTCGAGCGCACGCACCTGTACCGCAAGCTCAAGCAACTCGGCGTCGACCTGTCGCGCAACAAGCGCGGCACGACGGTTTAGCGCGCGGCTCGGCGTCACTCATCAACCTATAATCGCGCCCTTTCCCGGACGGCCTGGTAGCTCAGTTGGTAGAGCAGCGGACTGAAAATCCGCGTGTCGGTGGTTCGATTCCGCCCCAGGCCACCAAGTTACTCCTCCCGGGGCTCAAGATGTCGCAGGAAGCGTCGTCGCTCGACCGGCAAGGCAGTCACCAATCCAGCGCGCGACCTCAAGGACGCGCTCAAGCGGCCCGACCCGAAGCATTTCCCGGCGATCATCGATCCCAAGCGCTTCGGCGACTTGCTGCGCGCCTGCGATAGCTATGCGGCCACGCCCGTTGTACGCGCAGCGCTAAAACTCGCGCCGATGCTGCTGCTGCGTCCCGGCGAGCTGCGTTTCGCGCAGTGGTCGGAGGTCGACCTTGACGGCGCGATGTGGACCGTGCCGGTGGCGCGCATGAAGCGCGAGTTGCGCGCCAAGCTGCACGGTGCACCTCAGTTAGTGCCGTTGCCGAAGCAGGCGGTCGCGGTGCTGCGCGACCTGCATGCGGTGACAGGCCGAGGCCCTATGGTGTTTCGCGGCGAGCGACACCACGACCGTGCGATGAGCGAGAACACGATCAACGCCGCCTTGCGCGCGATGGGCTTCCCGCAGGACGAGGTGACGGGACATGGGTTCCGCGCGACGGCGCGCACGATGCTGCAGGAGCGACTGGGCTTCGATCCGCATGTGATCGAAGCGCAACTCGCACACTCGGTGCGCGACAAACTGGGCCGCGCCTACAACCGCACCGAGTTTGTCGAGCAGCGACGCAAGATGCTGCAGGCCTGGGCGGACTATCTGGACAAGTTGCGGCGCGGAGCGCCAGTGGTGCCGATCAGCCGGCACAAGTCGTGAACTTAGGCAGCATGACAATCATTCCCAATTTGGGTACATTCATGCCCAATATGGGTTCGATCAGAAAGGTCGCGTCACCGACTCCCAGCCTCGCCGATGCCTTGTTCACCGGCACGCAGCAACGCGTGCTCGCGCTGCTGTTCGGCCAGCCGGCGCGCAGTTTCTATGCGAACGAGCTGATCGGCTTGGCGGGCATGGGCTCGGGCGCGGTGCAGCGCGAGCTGACCACGCTTGCTGGCAGCGGCCTCGTCACCGTGCGCTCGGTCGGCAACCAGAAGCACTATCAAGCCAACGCCGAAGCACCCATCTTCGATGAACTGAGGGGCATCGTGCAGAAGACGTTCGGCCTGGCCGAACCGCTGCGCCAGGCATTCGGTCCGCTCGCGAAGAAGCTGGTCGCGGCGTTCGTCTACGGCTCCGTCGCCAAGAACACCGACACCGCGGCGAGCGACATCGACCTGATGGTGATCAGCGACGAACTCACGTACCCGGACCTGTTCGGAGCGCTCGAAGCTGCCAGTGCCGCGATCGACCGCACCGTGAATCCTACGATCCTCACCCGCAAAGAACTCGTCAAGCGCGTCAAGGCCAAAGAGTCGTTCACGACCCGCGTGCTCGCGCAGCCGAAGATCTGGATCATCGGAGACGACAGTGCCCTCGCCGCTTGAGAACCTCGCCGGGCCAGGCAAGCCCCTACGCGCCGAGCCACCGGACGCGACAGAGTTCGCCGGGCTGCTGCGCTCCGGACGCACTCGCTTGAAGGACGCAAGCACCAAGAGCCTTGCGCTCGAAAGCCGCTTCGACCTCGGCTACAACGCAGCGCATGCCTTGTGCCTGGCTGCATTGCGGTGGCATGGCTACCGCTCGGGCAATCGCTACATCGTCTTCCAGGTCTTGCCGCACACGCTGGGGCTCGGTCCGGAGGTGTGGCGCGTGCTGGCCAAGTGCCACGACATCCGCAATGCCAGCGAGTACGAAGGCGATCTTCAGATCAACGAGCGCATCGTCGCGGACCTGTTGAGCGCGTGCAACGCAGTGCGCGCCAAGGTCGAAGCCCTGACGCCGCCGGCGCCGACAACGTAGCAGACTAACGAATGTGAAACGACCGGCAACGCCGGGGCGTGCCCCATGAGATGTCTTTGGACGTTGCAGCATGCCGGGCGACCGCACGAGACACCCGCAGGCGGAATGACGACCGCTTTGCCAGAGCATGGCATCAGCGCACGATGCGCACATGCGATTGCTGTGGAAGAAGGTGCCCGCTGCGCAGCTCGATCTTCTCGACGCGAAGCACGATGCAGCCTCGCAGCCGACGTTCGCCGCTACGCCGACACCCACCAGCGACGCGAGCCAGTCTCCTGAGCTTGCGCAGCGCGCGCCCGCCGCCGTCGTCGGCTTACCGCTGCGCCTTCCGGTCGGTCTGATCGACGAAGACCCGAACAACCCGCGCACCGAGTTCCCCGACTATGGCGGGTACGCAGCCCTGATGGGCACGATCCGCGAGCCCGACCTGTTCCGCTGCGCGATCGACATGCTCGGGCCGACCGACCTTATCTGGAGCGTAGAGTCCCCGCTGGCCGACTACAACCTCCGTCGCGGCTCTCGCCCCGCCTTCTCGCGACCAAGATCAAGTCGCCGGTCCTGTAGATCTACGGCAGCGATGACTGGCGCGTGCCGCTGGAGCATGGAACCGCGATGCGAGATGCGCTGCAGGCTGCCGGCGCTTCGTTCGAATGGAAGTCATTCGCCGGCGAGGGTCATGGCATTTACGACCGGGCGAACCGCGTCGACTACATGCAGCGCATTGAGCGATTCCTCGGCAAGCACCTCGGCACATCTCCGCGGTGACCTGCGCTCCACAGCCGAGAGCGACGTTGGCCCACGCTCTAGCTAAGCGGCCGACGGGTGACGCCCCGCATGCGCTTCGCGCCGCGCCAGCCACACCGTGGCCGCGCAGATCAGCGCACCACCGACCAGCGTGGTGCTGCTCGGCACGTCGGCGAACAGCACCACGCCCAGCAGCGCCGACCACACCAGATCGAGGAACTTCACCGACTGCGTGGCCGAGATGTCGGCGCGGGTGAACGAGCGCGTCAGGCAGTAGTGGCCGGCGCTGCCGAGCGCGCCGCTCAGCGCGAAGCCCAGCCACTGCCAGATGCCGAGCGGCTGCCAACTCCACAGCGCCAGCGGCAGGCTGAGAGTCGCCACGCTGACCGACTGCCACAGCAGGATCGTCCCGGTCGTCTCGTAGCGGGTCAGCGCCTTGGTGATCAGGAACGACGCCGCGAACACCGGCGCCGAAGCGAGCATCACCAGGTGATACATCCCGGCGCTGCCCGACAGCGTGGGGCCGACGACGATCAGCACGCCGGCCAGTCCGGCGAAGGTGGCGAACCAGCGCTCCCAGCGCATCGGCTCGTCGAACACGAGCCTGGCGCCGATCAGGATGAAGATCGGCGTGGTGAAGCCGATCGCCGTCATGTCGGCCAGCGGGATCTTCGGCAGCGCGGTGAACCACAGGCACAGGCCGAACGTGTGTGCGGCACCGCGCACGAACTGGCCGCCGATGTGGCGTGGCCGGTAGGCCGCGAACCCGCGATGCCAGACGATCGGCAACAGCACGGCCAGGCCGAAGAAGTAGCGCAGGAACTGCGCCTGGAACGGGTCGACGGCCAGCGCCAGTGCGCGCATCAGCGCGTTGAGCAGCGAGAAGAACGTGCCGGCAGCCACTGCCCACAGCATCGCGCGCGCCACCGGGCTCAGGTGCGCCGTGCGTCGCTGCAGCTCCAGCGCGGCACGATGCCAAGCGGCCGACAAGCTGCGCACGGGGCGCGGTAGTGGCGCGGGTTCGACGGTCATGCCGCGCGGAGAATAGCAAGCCGCCCGTCGGCCGCCGTCGCGCTGAGGGGCGTCGCTACAGTGCGGCATGGCCCGGCCGGCGAAATCGAAGGAGTTGCGAATGGACCCCCGCCCCGACACCGTCGCGCGCGAGCGCAACGAAATGACCTACGGTGACTACCTGCACCTCGATGCGGTGCTGGCCGCGCAGCATCCGCTGTCGCCCGACCACAACGAGATGCTGTTCATCGTGCAGCACCAGACCAGCGAGCTGTGGATGAAGCTGATGCTGCACGAACTGCGTGCCGCGGTCGAGCGCGTCGCTGCCGACGATCTGGCGCCGGCGTTCAAGATGCTGGCGCGCGTCAGCCGCATCATGGAGCAACTGGTGCACGCGTGGGACGTGCTGGCGACGATGACGCCGCCCGAGTACTCGGCGATCCGGCCTTACCTCAGTTCGAGCAGCGGCTTCCAGAGCTGGCAGTACCGCTGCATCGAATTCATGATGGGCAACAAGAACGCCGCGATGCTGAAGGTGCACGAGCGTCATTCCGAGCGCTTCGCGCTGGTCGATGCCGCCTGGCGCGCGCCGTCGCTGTACGACGAGGCGCTGCGCCTGCTGGCGCGCCGCGGCCTGCCGGTGCCGGCGGGCCACGCGCAGCGCGACTGGACGCAGCCCTACGTGGCCGACGATCAGGTGGCGCAGGCGTGGCTCGCGGTGTACCGGCAGCCCACGGCGCACTGGGATCTCTACCAGCTCGGCGAGGAACTGGTCGACCTGGAGGATGCGTTTCGGCTCTGGCGCTTCCGCCACGTGACGACGGTCGAACGCATCATCGGCTTCAAGCGCGGCACCGGCGGCACCAGCGGCGTGGGCTACCTGCGCAAGATGCTCGACGTCACGCTGTTCCCCGAGCTGTGGCGCATCCGCACCGACCTGTAGCGTACTCGCACGGTCGCGGCTGTCCGCAGCCCCGGCGGCCGGTTCGCCTCAGCCGGTCACCCAGCGTGCGGCGGCGGCCTCCACCAGCGCGGCCATCGGCGGGTGCTCGCTGCGCCGGCGGCGCATCCAGGTGGCGTCATTGCCCTCGGTGAGCGACTCGCGGATCAGGTTGCAGGCGTCGAGCGCCTGCAGATCGAGCGCGTGCGGCTCGATTCGCGCCAGCGTGCGGATGATGTCGTCGCGCAGCTTGCTGCGCTGCTTGGTCTTCGGGTCGACCACTTCGCCGTCGAGGCCGAAGCGGCAGGCCTGGAAGCGGTTGAAGGTGTAGACGAGGTAGTCGTCCTCGGCGGGCTCGAACGGGCGCTCCTCGCGCAGGAAGCGGCACAGGCTTTGCAGGTAGCACGCCAGTGCGGCCGCCTTGTCCACCGACAGCGGCGTGTCGCAGACGCGCAGCTCGATGGTGCCGTACTCGGGCTTGGGCCGGATGTCCCAGTAGAAGTCCTTCATCGACTGCACGACGCCCGTGCTCGTCATCTTGTCGAAGAACTCGCCGAACCCCTCCCAAGTCAGCACGAACGGCGCGCGGCCCGACAGCGGGAACGCGAATACCGAGTTCAGCCGCGCCGAATGGAACCCGGTGTCCTCGCCCTGCACGTAGGGCGACGAGGCGGCCAGCGCGATGAAGTGCGGCACGTAGCGCGACAGCGCGTGCAGCAGCCACAGCGCGTCGTCGCCGCTGGGCACGCCCACGTGCACGTGCTGGCCGAACACGGTGAACTGCTTGGCCAGGTAGCCGTACAGCTCGCTGATGTAGCGGAAGCGCTCGGTCGGAAAGATCTGCTGCGCGCTCCAGTGCTGGTAGGCATGCGTGCCGCCGCCGGAGATCGCGATGTTGACCTTGCGCGCGGCGCGCGACATCTGCGAGCGCAGGTCGCGCAGCTCGTCGCGCAACGGCGCGTACGCGCGCTGGATCGAGGTGCCGATCTCGATCATGCTGCGCGTGATCTCGGGCTTGACGTCCCATTCGCCGCTGTGGCCGGCCAGCTCGCGCAGCAGATCCTCGGCGCGCGGCGTGAGGTCGAAGTCGTGCGTGTCGAGCAGCTGCAGTTCGAGCTCGACGCCGAGCGTCAGCGGTTGCGAGGCCGAGAATGCTTCGAGGGCCATGGGTCAGCGTCCGCGCGCAGCTTGGTCGTCGTCGACCGTTTCGCCGACCAGGTGCTTCAGCGGCCACAGCGTCCACAACGGGCCGCTGAGCTGCATCAGCGTGGTGGCGATCAGCAGGGCCTGGATCACCGCCGGGTCGGCCCCCGGCAGCGGCCCGCGCCAGCCGAAGGAGTCGCCCACCAGCAGCACCGACAGGCTGCTCATCGGCTGCAGCGCCAGCGTCAGCGCGGCCGCCTGGCGCCACGACAGGCCGCTCGGGCGTGCGGTGGCGAACACCGCTGCGCCCTTGCCGAGCAGGCGCGCCAGCACGATCGCCGCCACCCACGGCCACAGCGCGTTCCATTCGTGCACGGTGGACAGCACGCCGAAGCTGACGAACAGCAGCACCGTCAGCGCCGCGCCGGCACTGCCGAGGTACGGCTGCACGGTGAGCCGGTGGCGCATGCGCGAGCGCGCGGTCATGCCCGCGACCAGCAGCGCGATGAACGGCGACAGCCCCCAGGCGCTGGCCAGCAGCGCGGCCAGGATCACCAGCGCGAGCTGCAGCACCGGCATCGTCGCAGCCTCGTCGTGCAGCCGCCCCAGGCGGTCGAGCAGCACGCCGCACGCCAGCCCGAGCAGCAGCGAGCCGAAGATCACGACGCTGGCGCCGGCCAGCAGGCTCAGCGACTCCATTTCCGAGAGCCCTCGCGACTGCGCCAGCACCGGCCACAGCTTGATCGCCAGGATCGCCAGCACGCTGTTGATGGCGCTCAGCATCAGCAACCGCTCGGCCACCTGGCCGCGCGGCCGCGCCTCGAGAAACGCCGCCATCGTGATGACCGGCGAGGTGGCCGCCGCGCAGGCGGCGGCGGCCGCTGCGCTGGCCCGCGGCGCGCCGAGGGCCACCAGCGCCAGCCACACCACGATGCCGGCGGCCGCCGCCTCGAGCGCGCTGCTGGCGGCGAGCCACGGGTTGTCGATCAGCCAGCGCGGCCGCAGCCGCGTGCCGAGTTCGAACACCAGCGCGGCCACGGCCAGGTCGATCAGGGGTTTCCACGGATCGATGTCGGTGCGCTGCAGCAGGCCGAGTACGACCGGGCTGGCCAGCGCGCCGACCAGCAGGTAACCCAGCAGCCGAGGCAGGCGCGCGCGCCGGTGCAGCAGACTCGCCAGCACCAGTGCGGCCAGCACCACGACGGCCAGGCCGAGCACCGGGTCGGCGCCACGCAGCCCGGCCAGCGGGGTGCGCATCAAGGCGCTGAACCAGTCGACGATCTGGTGGTGCATCGGTTGGGGGGAGCCGGCGGCGGACGCGCATCTTGCATGCCCGGCCCGGGCAAGGCGAGCCTACCCGCAATTCGCAGGGCTACGAGGGGTTTTGCCCTTGAAGGTTCACTGCGTCGACCCCACGTGCTTCGCCGCGGCGCTGCCGGCGCCTCCCGACAACCCTTCAGCCCCATGAGCAAACAGACCCATTCCTTCCAGGCCGAGGTCAAGCAGATCCTGCACCTGGTGACGCACTCGCTGTACTCGAACAAGGAGATCTTCCTGCGCGAGCTGATCTCCAACGCCTCCGACGCCTGCGACAAGCTGCGCTTCGAGGCGCTGGACCACAACGACTTGTACGAGGACGCCCCCAACCTCGAGGTGCGCGTGCTCTACGACGCGCAGGCCAAGACGCTGACCATCCGCGACAACGGCATCGGCATGAGCGAGAGCGAGGCGGTCGAGCACCTGGGCACGATCGCCAAGAGCGGCACCCGCGAGTTCATGGCCAAGCTCGAAGGCGAGCACAAGCGCGACGCCAACCTGATCGGGCAGTTCGGCGTCGGTTTCTACTCGGGCTTCATCGTCGCCGACCGCATCACCGTCGAAACGCGTCGCGCCGGTCTGCCTGCGGCGCAGGGCGTGCGCTGGAGCAGCGAGGGCGTCGGCGACTTCGAGGTCGAGGCGATCGAGAAGGCCGCGCGCGGCACCGACGTGATCCTGCACCTGCGCGACGGCGAGGAGGACTTCCTGCGGCCGTGGAAGCTGAAGTCGATCGTCTCGCGCTACTCCGACCACATCTCGCTGCCGATCCTGATGCGCAAGGAGAAGTGGGACGAGGACAAGAAGGAACAGGTGCTCACCGACGAGTGGGAGACCGTCAACAAGGCGGCGGCGCTGTGGACGCGGCCCAAGGGCGAGATCACCGACGCGCAGTACCAAGAGTTCTACAAGCAACTCAGCTACGACAGCGAGCCGCCGCTGGCCTACACGCACAACCGCGTCGAAGGGCGCAGCGAGTACACGCAGCTGCTGTACATCCCGGCGAAGGCCCCGTTCGACCTGTGGAACCGCGACAAGCGCGGCGGCGTCAAGCTGTACGTCAAGCGCGTGTTCATCATGGACGACGCCGAGGCGCTGATGCCGGTGTACCTGCGCTTCGTCAAGGGCGTCATCGACTCGAGCGACCTGCCGCTCAACGTCAGCCGCGAACTGCTGCAGGAAAGCCGCGACGTCAAGGCGATCCGCGAGGGCAGCACCAAGCGCGTGCTGTCGATGCTCGAAGGCCTGGCCGACAGCGACAGCGCCGACGACAAGGCCAAGTACCAGCGCTTCTGGGCGGCGTTCGGCGCAGTGGTGAAGGAAGGCGTCGGCGAGGACCACGCCAACCGCGAGCGGCTGGCCAAGCTGCTGCGCTTTGCCTCCACCCACGCCGACGAGGGCGTCTCGTTCGCCGACTACGTCAAGCGTATGAAGGAGGGCCAGCAGCCGATCTACTACATCACCGCCGACACCGCGGCTGCCGCCAAATCGAGCCCGCAGCTCGAGATCTTCCGCAAGAAGGGCATCGAGGTGCTGTTGCTGACCGACCGCGTCGACGAGTGGATGCTGTCGCACCTGTACGAGTTCGAAGGCCACGCGCTGCAGAGCGTCGCCAAGGGGGCGGTCGATCTCGGTGCGCTGCAAGACGAAGAAGAGAAGAAGCAGGCCGACGCCGCGGCCGAGCAGGCCAAGCCGCTGCTCGAGAAGCTCAAGGCCGCGCTGAAGGACCGCGCCAAGGACGTTCGCGTCACCACCCGGCTCGTCGATTCGCCCGCGTGCCTGGTCGTCGAGGAGGGCGACATGAGTGCGCACCTGGCGCGACTGCTCAAGCAGGCGGGGCAGGACGCGCCGAAGGCCCAGCCGATCCTCGAGATCAACCCGCAGCATGCGTTGATCCAACGGCTGCAAAGCGACGGCGCGCCGTTCGACGACCTGGCGCACATCGTGTTCGACCAGGCGTGGCTGGCCGAGGGCGGCCAGCTCGACGACCCGGCGGGCTACGTGCAGCGGGTGACGAAGCTGCTGGCAACAGCCCCGGGCTGAGCGGCGCTACAGCGCGAGCGGCGCCTCCTGCATCGCCTCGACCTGCTCACGCAGGCCCTGGATCTGCTGCGACCAGTACGCGGCGCTGCCGAACCAGGGGAATGCAGCCGGAAAGGCGGGGTCGCTCCAGCGCTCGGCCAGCCAGGCGCTGTGGTGCAGCATGCGCAGCGTGCGCAGCGGCTCGATCAGCGCCAGCTCGCGGGCGTCGAAGTCCCTGAACGCGCGGTAGCCGTCGAGCACGTGCGACAGCTGGGTGCGCATCTCGTCGCGCGAACCCGACAGCAGCATCCACAGATCCTGCACCGCGGGGCCGCTGCAGCAGTCGTCGAGGTCGACGATGTGCGGGCCTTCGTCGCGCCACAGGATGTTGCCGGGATGGAAGTCGCCGTGCAGCCGCAGCGCGACCAGTGGTGTGGCGCGCGCGAAGGCTGCGTCGACCCGTTCGAGCGCCGCACGGGCGCAGGAGGCGAAGGCGCCGCGCTCGGCAGGCGTCACGAAGTCGCCGTCGAGCAGGCGTTGCAGCGGCTGGTGGCCATAGGTGGCGGCGTCGAGCCGGCGACGCGTGTCGAACGCTTCGCGTGCGCCCACTTCATGCAGCCGGC
Organism: Burkholderiaceae bacterium; assembly: GCA_036280035.1. Classification (GTDB taxonomy): domain Bacteria; phylum Pseudomonadota; class Gammaproteobacteria; order Burkholderiales; family Burkholderiaceae_C; genus JAEUPI01. The sequence continues at coordinate 21,492 of DASURM010000465.1, forward strand.
CGACGAAGCGGCCGAGCCAGGCCAGCACTGCGGGATGATCGAGTTCGGGTCCGTGGCCGGCGCGTCGCGCATAGGCGCTCAGGCGGAACTCGGCCTCCGCCTCCGCCCAGCACGCCAGGGTCGGCGGCTCGCCGACGCAGCCCACGTCGAGAGGTGGCGCGTCGTCGCGCCGCATCGGCAGCGGCGCGACGACGGGCAGCTCCTGCTGCGCGAGCTGCAGCGCGAAGCGGTGCTCCTCGAGGATCTGGGCGGTGCTCCAGCGGCCGGGGCGATAGAACTTGGCCACCACGGCCGAGCCGTCCTCCAGCATCACCTGGAACACGCGGTTCTCGTACGAGTTCAGCTGCAGCAAGCGCCCGTCGCCACGCCAGCCGACGCTCTGCAGGGCATCGAGCACGCGCTGCGGCGTCAGGTGTTCGTATGGATGCGCGGCGGTCATCGCCGGCATCGTACGGGTCAGTGTCGGGTGAGGATCGACGAGACGTGCGGCGGCTGATCGACCACCACCGCACCGCCTTCGGGCGGCGGCTCGGTGGGGGGCTCGGTCGGCGGCCCCTCGTGCACTTCGAGGCCGGGACGCTCGGGGGCCTTGTTCAACGCGCCGAACTCGCTGCCACCGGATTCGCTGCGGTTGTCGGGCGCGAAGAACGAATCCTGGAAGAAGTTCGAGTCCTGCCACAACGTGGCACGGTCGCGCCGGCGACTGGGTGTGGCGGTGACGCTGGCCACGTCGCGCCGTGGATGCACTGGCGGCGCGGCAGGCTGGGGACCGCGCGACGATGCGGCGCTTTGCGGCACCAGCAGCTGCAGTTCGGGGATCGACGGCATGTGGTCGACCGGGCAGCGCAGGTAGCGCACGCGGCAGGCCGCGAGCACGGCCTGCTTGATCTGCATCACGCGGCGCGAATTGCCGCGGTCGGTGTCGAGGTCGATGGCTGCGAGCACACGCCCGTTGGCGCTGCAGACGGCGAAGGTGACGTGAATCGCGCCAAGCAACTCGTACCAGAAGCGCACTTCCTGCGGATCGGTGGGCTGGCAGAAGCGCACCAGCGGCAGCTTGGACAACACGATGTGGTGCGGCAGCGCCTCGCGCAGTTGGCGGTAGACCCGCCGCTCGTCGGTGCTGAACACCGGGCGCGCCGACAGGTTCCACTCGGAGGGCAGCGCAGTCGTCTTGGCCGCGCGCGGCCGCAGCGCGAACCACACCACTGCCGGCGCCAGCACCGCCACGGCCACAAGTGCCACGATCCACGGAAGCATCTGCTGCATGTTGGCGGCGATGTTAACCCCGGCGCGAGGGCCGACGCCCCCGTGCCTGCGTGCTATCCACGCGGCCCGGTGACCACCGACTGGGTGCCCGCGCTGCTGCCAGGCGTGCTCATCGCTGGTGAGCCAGCGCCGACAGCGTCTCCTTGAGCCGCTGCATGCGGCGTGCGTGCTGCTTGAATCGGTAGTCCCACTCACCGGCGCCCGATTCGACGATCTGCTCCACCTGCGAGGCCAGCGTTTCGACCGGCAATTTCAGCAGCGCTCGCGATTCACCGCCGTCGCGAACCACTTCGGCGCCCGCTCGGCGCGCGATGCGCAGCATCGGAGCGTTCTCGCTCAGCGCGTGGATCAGCAGGGTCTGCACCCCGCGATTGCGCGCGTGCAGCGCGGCCAGGTCGAACAGACGCCGGCCATAGCCGCGCCCACGCGCACTGGAAGCTACCGAAACGCCGAACTCGGCGCTGGCGTCGGGGTCGTCGTCCTCGGGCGCGTAAGCCAGGTGCGCCATCGCCAGCAGGCGCAGGCGCCGGTTGAAGATGCCCAGCACCTCGTCGCGATCGAAATCGAGGTGCTTCACATAGCGCCGGATCTGTTCGTTCGACGCGGCGTAGCCGAAGCGCAGGTAACGGTCATGCGCGGGCAACGCCAGCAAATGGCGGGCGATGCGCTCGCGGTGGCGCGGCGCCAGTGAGCGGATCGGCACCCATACCGGCGCCTCGACGGGCGGTGTTCGCGCGGCCGGGCTTGGGTCCGCGGGGCGCGGTTGAATCTCGATGTGAGGCATGAATCAGTACCTAGGGTTTACACCAGTCTACTTAAGGGGCCGAACTGGGTCGAGCGGCCTAGCCTCGCTGGCGACCCGGGTTTGGCCGAGGCCGTCGGCTATACTTCCCGGCTTTCCCGCCGGCGGAGCCGCCGGGCGCACGCACCGAAGGGAGGCTGCAGGCACAAGCAGCGCCCCAGAGGTCGGCCCGGAGCCACCCGACCGAAGTTTTCGGGTGCGAGGCGGCGCGCCTGTCAGCAGAAAGACCCTCATGAAGACCTTTAGTGCCAAGCCGGCCGAGGTGAAGCACGAGTGGTTTGTGCTCGACGCCACCGACAAGGTGCTCGGACGTGTCGCCAGCGAAGTGGCACTCCGGTTGCGCGGCAAGCACAAGGCCATCTACACGCCTCATGTCGATACTGGCGATTTCGTCGTCGTCGTCAACGCGTCCAAGATCCGCGTCACCGGCAACAAGGCCGAGCAGAAGATGTACCACCGCCATTCGGGCTACCCGGGCGGCATCCGCTCGGTCAGCTTCAAGGACCTGCAGGCCAAGCACCCCGATCGGGCGCTGCAAAAGGCGGTCAAGGGCATGCTGCCCAAGGGGCCGCTGGGCTACGCGATGATCAAGAAGCTCAAGGTGTACGGCGGGGCCACGCATCCGCACAGCGCGCAGCAGCCGCGCGCGCTGCAGGTCTGAAGGGGACGACGATGATCGGCAATTGGAACTACGGCACGGGCCGGCGCAAGTCTTCGGTGGCGCGGGTCTTCCTCAAGAAGGGCAAGGGCGAGATCACGGTCAACGGCAAGCCGGTCGAGCAGTACTTCGGGCGCCAGACTTCGATCATGGTGGCCAAGCAGCCCCTGATGCTCACCCACAACGACGGCGCGTTCGATATCCTCGTCAATGTCCATGGTGGCGGCGAGTCGGGTCAGGCCGGTGCCGTGCGTCATGGCATCACACGCGCGCTGATCGACTACGACACCGCGCTGAAGACCGAGTTGAGCCGCGCCGGGTTCGTGACCCGCGACGCTCGTGAGGTCGAGCGCAAGAAGGTCGGATTGCACGGCGCCCGCCGGCGCAAGCAGTTCAGCAAGCGCTAGCGCGGCATTTCGAAACGCCACTTCGCACGCAGGCCGCTACCATGCGGCCTCGTTCGTTTCTGAAGCCATCGCCGCTCGCATGCGCTGGAAGCTCTACCGCCGTCGGCTCTCGATCAGCGCGCCGCGCGTGATCGTCACGCGGCACTTGCCGTGGCCGCTGCGCTGGGCGGTGATCGCGCTGGTGTTCGGCTTCTCCGCGGCGATCGGCCTGTGGGCCTTCGAGTTCGGCAAGGACATCGCGGGCCTCGAGCGCGATGCCAAGGAAGAACTGCTCCGGCTGCGTGTCGAAGTGAAACAGTTGCGCGAGCAGCGCGACAAGGCCCAGAGCGTCGCCGACTCCTCCGACAGCCTGCTGAAGGCCGAGCGCGCGACCCAGGAACGGCTGGCTCAGCAGTTGAAGGAGCTCGAGACCGAGCATTCGGCGCTCAAGCGCGACCTCGCCTTCTTCGAGCGCATGTTCCCGCCGTCGGGCGCCGAGAGGGTCGCCGTGCGGGCGCTGCAGGCCGAAGCCAGGGCGCCCGGTCTGCTGCGCTATCAGATGCTGGTGATGCAGAACGGCAAGGCCAAGAGCGAGTTCAGTGGTCACTACGAGCTGACGCTGGCCGGCACGGTGGACGGACAGCCGTGGAGCCAGCCCGCCGACGGTGCCAAGCCGCTGCAGCTGAAGCAGTACGCCCGTGTCGAAGGCACCGTGGAGTACCCGGAGCAGGCCGTGATCAAGACGCTGGAGGTCAAGGTGATGGACCAGTCCGGCGACGTCAAGGCGACGCAGTCGGTTCCCTTGTGAGGCGCGGCTTCGGCGCCCTTATCGATCGTTGGAGAGCACGATGTTCAATACGAAGAAGGCGCAACCTCCGATCCGCACCCTGATCGGCGAAGGTTCGGTGTTGCAAGGCGAGATCCGTTTCAGCGACGGCCTGCGCATCGATGGCGAAGTGCGTGGCGACGTGGTCGCCGGCGACGGCGCCGCGAGCCTGGTCGTGATCAGCGAGAAGGCCAGAGTCATCGGCCGCGTGCACGCGGCGCACGTGATCGTCAATGGCGAAGTCCAGGGCCCGATCGAGTCACACGACCTGTTGGAGTTGCAGCCCAAGGCGCGCGTGGTCGGCGACATCCGCTACGAGGCGCTCGAGATGCACCAGGGCGCCCAGGTCGACGGCGAACTGCGCCCGCTGAAGGCCGGGGAGCGTGCGCCGCTGGTGCTGGCGGCCTCCAACGACGCTTGAAACCGGCCACGACCGGCCCCAGTTCCGGCGAAGACCCTGCCGCTCCGGTCGCTGCGCGCGATGGCGTAGACTGTGCAGGTCGTTGAAGGAGCCGTCATGAACGCCGCCGAAACCGAGCTGGAAATGCCCGCCCCGCTGATCTTCACCGACAGCGCTGCGGCCAAGGTCAAGGAGTTGGTCGACGAGGAAGGCAACCCCGAACTCAAGCTGCGCGTGTTCGTCCAAGGGGGAGGCTGCTCCGGCTTCCAGTACGGCTTCACGTTCGACGAGGCGATCAACGACGACGACACCAAGATGTCGAAGAACGGCGTGACGCTGCTGATCGATGCGATGAGCCTGCAATACCTTGCCGGGGCCGAGATCGACTACAAGGACGACCTGCAGGGCGCCCAGTTCGTGATCAAGAACCCCAACGCGAACACCACCTGCGGCTGCGGGTCGAGCTTCTCGGCCTGAGGCAGCGCAACTGATACAACGGCCGCCCTGCGCGGCCGTTTTGCTTGGTGGTGCGCGGCGTCAGGCCGGGTAGAGGCAACCCAGTATGCGCGGGCCTCTTGCGCCGGTCACGTCGGGCCGGTTACCTGCGCGGCGGGCGGCGAACTCGCGCGCCAGCCAGGCAAAGGCGACGGCCTCCACCTGCTGCGGCGGCAGGCCCAATGCATCGGTGGTGCGGACCTGCCATCCCGCCAGTTGCGTGGCGAGCCGGTCCAGCAGATGGCGATTCAGTGCGCCGCCGCCGCACACCCACAGTTCGCGCGCATCGGGCAGGTGACGCTGCAACGCGTCGGCCACCGAGAACGCGGTCAACTCGGCCAGGGTCGCCTGCACATCGGCCGCCGCCACGGGCCGGCCGAGTGCTGCCAGGTGCGCCTTCAGCCAAGACAGTCGAAACAGGTCGCGCCCCGTGCTTTTCGGCGGCGGACGCAGGAAATACGGCTCGGCCAACAGGCGCTCCAGCAGCGGGGCATCGACCTCGCCCGAGGCAGCCCATTGCCCCTGGTCGTCGTAGAGGGTGCCAAGTTGCTCGGCCGCCCACGCGTCGAGCAGCACGTTGGCCGGCCCGGTGTCGAACCCACCGACGCCGCCGTCGGCGCGCAGCAGCGTGACGTTAGCGATGCCGCCCAGGTTGAGCACGGCTCGCGCCCGACCAGCGACGCCAAAGCGGTCGGCGTGGAATGCGGGCACCAGCGGTGCGCCCTGGCCGCCGGCCGCGAGATCGCGGCTGCGCAGGTCGCACACCACGTCGATACCGCAGCGCTCGGCCAGCAGCGCGCCGTTGAGCAACTGGATCGTGAAGCCGCCCTCGGCAGCGTGCGGTCGGTGGCGCACGGTCTGGCCGTGCGCCCCGACCGCCCGCACGTCGACACGCTGCAGCTTGGCCTGGGGCAGCAAGACATCGATCGCGTCGGCGTAGGCATGAGAAACCGCCAGCGCTGCCGCGGCGGCGTGCTCGAGTTCGCCGGGTTGCGGCTGATTGAGCGCCTGTAGCCGCTCGCGCAGCGACGGCTCGAAGGGCCGATGGACGTGAGCGAACACCTGCATTGCAGGGGCATCGTCGTCTGGCCACAACACCGCGACGGCGTCGATGCCGTCGAGCGACGTGCCCGACATCAGGCCCAGGTACACGCTCACCGGCGCGCCCTATGGGGTCCGTCCGCGTCCGGCGCTGCTCGATCCCGGAGGGCCGGGCGCGCCGGACGGCGCTGCGCGCCGCAAGCTTCGGCTCGGGGCGCGGGCCGGCAGCACATGCGACGGACCTGCGCCTGCGCCGGACTATTCGACCTGGCCCGGCGAGTCGCGCAAGGTCTCTGCGATGTCGAGCTGCCCTTGTACCGCGCGCACGGCGTCCATGAAGCGTGGCCGCAGGCTGGCGGTGATGAGCGCGGGCTCCGCGCTGCGCGCGATGCGCGTCGGATCCTGGTGCTGGCCGTGCACGCGGAACTCGAAGTGCAGATGAGGGCCGGTGGCCCAGCCGGTGGCACCCACCAGGCCGACGCGCTGCCCCTGCTCGACCTTCTGCCCCTGTCGAACCTCGATGCGACTCAGGTGCGCGTACAGGGTCTGCTTGTCGTTGCCGTGCGCGATCTGCACGACGTTGCCATAGCCGTTCTGCCAACCGGCGAACTGCACCCAGCCGTCGCCCACCGCGCGCACCGGCGTGCCGGTGGGCGCTGCATAGTCGACGCCGTTGTGCCTGCGCCAGGCGTTCAGGATCGGGTGCATGCGCATCGAGAAGCCCGAGGTCACGCGCGAGAACGCCACCGGACTGGACAGGAAGGCACGGCGTCGGCTCCTGCCGTCGAAGCCGTAATAACCGCCCTTGCCGCCGTCGTCGGGGTACCAAAGCAGCTCGTAGACCTTGCCGCTGTTGACGAATTCGGCGGCCAGCACGCGCCCGGCCTCGTCGGCCCAGGTAACCGGTTGGCCGTCGGCGCTCAGTGCCTCGTAGACCACGCTGAAGGTATCGCCGCGGCGCAACTCGCGGTGGAAATCGATGTCGCCGGCGAACAGCTCGACCATCTGGATCGCGATCTGGTCGCTCAGCCGGGCTTCGTCGGTGGCTGCGAACAGCGAGGTCTGAATCGTGCCGCCGGCCAAGCGCACCTGCGTGCCCAGCGGGGCGAGCTCGCTGCTGGCGCGCCACTGGTCGCCCTCGCGGCGGATCGTCAGCCGCGTGAACTGCGTGGCCGCCAGCTCCGGGGTCGGCGGCGAGAAACGCGCCACCAGCTCCAGCGGCTTGCCATCGCTGCTGACGCGCGCCTGCACCTGCTTGCCGGCCCGCCCTTCGAACAGGCGCCGCGTGTCGTTGTTGGCGCGCATGAAGGTGGCCAACTGCGGGTCGAACACGCCCAGGCGGCGCAGCAGGCTCTCGACGCTGTCGCTGACGCGCGTCTGGTCCGAACGCGACAACACCATGTCGTACGACGCCAGCGCAAGCAGTTGCCCCGGCAGGCCCGGCGGGTCGAGCGTCTCGACGATCTGACGCCGCGGCAGCCGTGCGGCGTCGGGCGCCATCGGCGCGATGCCGAACGCGGTCAACGCGGTTCCGGCCAGCAGCACGGTCGAGGCCACGGCGACGCGCCGCCGGTGGCGCTGCAAGACGACCGCGGCGCCAAACATGGCGCGCCGCGCGATCGCCTGAGCATCTTCAACGAGTGCCAACTGCAGTGTCCTGGAAGCCTGGCTCGATCGAACAACGGGCCCGATCGAGGGCGGTGAGTGGGAACCGTGGCCGCACGCCGCGGCCTCTACAATCGCCGCCGCGTCGTGCTGTCAGTCGCTGCGACGAGATCCAAGCGAAGTGAGCAGGCGCCTAACGGCGCCGTTGTAACGCCTCCAGTATACCGACCCCCCTGCGGGCGACCTGCGGAAAACCACGCACGCCCCGGCCAACCCGCCACGCACCGATGTCCAGCGCGCCAGAATTCCTTGTCACCGACACCGTGCGCGAGGCGATGGCGGTGTCGCTGCGCGGCTGCAGCGAGCTGCTGCCCGAGGCCGACTGGCTGCGCAAGCTGGCACGCGCGCAGGCCAGCGGCCGGCCGCTGCGCATCAAGTTCGGGCTCGACCCCACGGCGCCCGACCTGCACCTCGGCCACACCGTGGTGTTCAACAAGATGCGGCAGCTGCAGGATCTGGGCCACACGGTAATCCCGCTGATCGGCGACTTCACGTCGATGATCGGCGACCCGTCGGGGCGCAACAACACGCGCCCGCCGCTGACACGCGAGCAGATCGAAGCCAACGCGAAG
>DASURM010000466.1:0-15292 GCA_036280035.1 Burkholderiaceae bacterium
TCAGCGCCCCCTTGACGATCTGCTCGGTCAGATCGTCGTACTGCTTGTTGGCGCGCCGCACGTAGATGCCGGTGATGATGATCGTGAAGACGATGACGCCCAGGCCGATCGGCATGCCGATCGTGGTCACGCCTGCGCCGATCCGGGCAGCCAGGAACGACTTGTCGAAGGCCACCAGCAAGATGAAACCGTAGTACACGATCAGCATCGCCACCGTCAGCCACCAGCCGAAGCGCGAGCGCGCGCTCTTGAGTTGCTGGTAGCGCGGATCGGCGACGATGCGCGCGGTCAGGTCGTTCTCCATGGTTTCTCCTCTCAGCCCATGCCCATCATCATCCCCGCGCATGCGGCAGGCAAGCCATCTTCCCCGTCGCGATCGCGGCCGCGGGTTGCAGAACTACAACGGCGCGCCTCGGCTCTCCCGAAGGAACACCAGCCCAATGGCCACACTGGCCAGTGTCACCCCGATCGGCACCCACAGGCCGTCGGCGACGCTGCCGCTGTGGGCCGAGACGGCGAGCACCGTGCTCGGCACGAGGCCACCGAACCAGCCGTTGCCAAGGTGGTACGGCAAGCTGACCGACGAGCAGCGCACGCGGGTCGGGAACATCTCCACCAGCGTCGCGGCCAGCGGCCCATAGACCATCGCGACGAAGGCGACCAGCACGAACAGGATCGCCACCACCTTGGCGTGCGCGATGCGCGCCGGGTCGGCGTGTCGCGGGTAGCCGGCGGCATCGAGCGCGGCATCGATCCGCTGCCGCCACAGCGCTTCGTCGCCCTCGATCTCGATGGGCGTGCCTGCGATCGTGACCGTGGTGGGGCCATGCGCATCGACCCGGCCGTGGTGCACCGACCGCTGCTGCAGGAACCGCTGCACCTTCGCGCACGCCGTGTCGCGTGCCACGACGCGCCAGGCGCAGTCCTGCGGTGCGGCATGCAGTTGCACGGCCGCGCGCTGCTGCGCCGCCACGAGTGCCGGGTTGGCGCTCTCGGCCAGTGCGCCGAACAGCGGCAGCCAGCTCGCCGCTGCCAGCACGCAGCCCGTCAGGATGATCGGCTTGCGCCCGATGCGATCGGACCAGGCACCGAACAGCACGAACAGCGGCGACGCCAGCAGCAGCGCCACACCGAGCAGCAGCGCCGCGCTCGTCTCGGGCACCTTGAGCGTGATCGTCAGGAAGAACAACGCCTCGAACTGCCCCGTGTACCACACGACCGCCTGTGCGGCGACCAGGCCGAACAGCGCGATCAGCACCTGGCGCAGGTTGCGCCAATGGCCGAACGCCTCGGTCAGAGGCCGGCGCGACGCGCCGCCCGAGCGCTTGAGTTCCACGTACAGCGGCGACTCGCGCAACCGCAGCCGCACCCAGATGCCCACCACCAGCAGCACCAGCGAGGCCAGAAACGGCAGGCGCCAGCCCCAGGCCGCGAACGCCTCGTCGCCGAGCACGCTGCGCAGGCCGACGCTCGCCACCAGCGCCAACAACAGGCCGAGGCTGGCGGTGGTCTGGACCCATCCGGTGTACAGGCCGCGGCGATCGCGCGGCGCGTGCTCGGCCACGTAGGTGGCCACGCCGCCGTACTCGCCGCCGATCGCCAGCCCCTGCAGCAGGCGCAGCAGCACCAGCAGAGCGGGCGCGACGGCACCGATCGTGTCGTAGCTCGGCAGCAGGCCGATCACGAAGGTGGCACCACCCATCAGCACCAGCGTGACGAGGAAGGTGTACTTGCGGCCGATCAGGTCGCCGAGCCGTCCGAACAGCAGCGCGCCCACCGGCCGTACCAGAAAGCCGGCGGCGAACGCCAGCAGCGCCGTGGCCAGCGCCGCGTGCTCGCCCGCCCCCGCGAAGAACGCCTGCGCGAACACCGGCGCCAGCACACCGAACAGGTAGAAGTCGTACCACTCGAACAGCGCGCCGATGCTCGAGGCGACGATCACTTGCCTGTGCTCGGCCGGCATCGCCGCGCGTGCGGGTGCGGACATACCGTTTAAGCTCCCCGTGGTTCGCGTCAGCGATGATGCACCATGCCCAACGCGTTCGATTTCTCGGCCTCGCCGTTCGACTGCCTCGACGCCGACGAGCAGCGCATGGTGCGCGACAACGTCGACATCGCCTACTTCCGCGACGACGAGACCGTGCTCGACCGCGACAGCGAGCCGTCGCACCTGTTCGTCGTGATCAAGGGCCACGTCTCGCAGCTCGACGGCGACGAGCTGGTGGCGACCTACGGGCCCAACGACTGTTTCGATGGCCGATCGCTGGTGGCGGGGCGCGCCAGCCACCGTTTCGTCGCTGCCGAGGAGGTGGTGGCCTACCAGCTGGCCAAGGCCACGGTGAATCAGCTGATCTCGCGCAACGCCACCTTCGGCGCCCTGCTGTTCTCCGATCTGTCGAACAAGCTCGGTGCGCTTGCGCAGCGCCACAGCCAGCGCGAGATGCAGGCGCTGACGATGTCGCGCGTCGGCCAGGCCTACTTGCGCCCGGCGCACACCGTCGACGGCGACGCCGACGTGGTATCGGTGGCGCGGGTGATGCAAGCGCAGCACACCAGCAGCGTGCTGGTGCGCGATGGCGAGCGCCTGGGCATCCTCACCAACACCGGGCTGCAGCGCGCGATCGTCGAGGGCCATCCGCTGGCGCAGGTGCCGGCGCGCGCGCACGCGACGTTCGACCTGGTGACGATCACGCCGCGCTCGCCGCTGTTCGAAGCGCTGGCGCTGATGATCCAGCACCAGGTGCACAGGCTGGTCGTCGTCGACGGTGCCGAAGTCGTCGGCCTGCTCGAGCAGCTCGACGTGCTGAGCTACCTGTCGAACCACTCGTACCTGATCACGGTGCAGATCGTGCGTGCGCGCGATCTCGACGATCTGCGGGCCGCCGCCGCACGCATCAACGGCCTGGTGGCGCTGTTGTACCGTGGCGGTACCCGTGTCGGCCAGATCAGCCGGCTCGTGCAGGCGCTGAACGGCAAGCTGTTCGAGCGCACCTGGCAACTGGTGGCGCCGCCTGACCTGCAGGCCGCGAGTTGCCTGTTCGTGATGGGCAGCGAGGGACGCGGCGAGCAGCTACTGAAGACCGACCAGGACAACGGCCTCGTGCTGCGCGACGACGCGGTGCTCGACGAGGCCGCGGTGGCCGCCGCCTGCGACCGCTTCTCGGCTGCGTTGAGCGATTTCGGCTATCCCGAGTGTCCGGGTGGGATCATGGTCAGCCGCCCGGCGTGGCGGCATCGCCAGAGCGAGTTCACCGCCACGGTGCGCCAGTGGCTGCTGCGGCCAAGCCCCGAGAGCCTGATGGCGCTGGCGATCTTCATCGACGCGCGCGCGGTGGCCGGCGATGCAACGCTGCTGGTGCCGGTGCGCGCCGAGGTCGATCGGCTGGTCAGTGCCGACGACGCGCTGCTCGGACGCTTCGCCGCAGCGATCGACTCGTTCCCCAGCGAGACCGGCGGCTGGTGGAACCGGCTGCTGCTGATCGGCGAGCAGGACACGCAACTGCTCGATCTCAAGAAGACCGCGATATTTCCGATCGTCCACGGCGTGCGCAGCCTGGCGCTGCGCGACCACGTCACCGCCATCGGCACGACAGCGCGCCTGGACGCGCTGGTGGCGGTCGGCCGTCTCGACGCCGCGCTGGCCACCGACCTCACCGACACCCTGCACTTCCTGATGGCGCTCAAGCTCAAGGCGGGGCTGGCCGAGATCGACACCGGCCGCGCGGTCAGCGGAGGCGTCGCGACGCAGCGCCTGAGCAGCCTGGAGCGTGACCTGCTGAAGGACGCGTTCGCGGTGGTCAAGCGCTTCAAGGCACAGGTGCGCCACCAGTTCCGTCTGGAAAGCGTGTGAAGCTCGGGCCGCTGGAGCCGCTGCGTCGCGGCTGGTTGCTGTACCACCTGGCCGATCCGCAGTTCGCGTTCATGTACGACGCGCCGCCTCGCAGCGAATGGGTGACGCTCGACTGCGAGACCACCGGGCTCGACGTCCACCGCGACCAGATCATCTCGATCGGGGCGGTGCGCATCGTCGGCAACCGGCTGTTGACCAGCCAGCGGCTCGAACTGCTGGTGCGGCCCGAGCGGGCGCCCACGGCCGGCAGCGTGCGCGTGCATCGACTGCGCGAGCGCGACGTGGCCGCGGGAATCGAGCCTGAGCATGCGATGCGGCGGCTGCTCGAGTTCATCGGCAGCCGTCCCCTGGTGGGTTACTACCTCGAGTTCGATGTCGCGATGATCAACCGCGAGATCTGGCCGATGCTCGGCGTGCGGCTGCCGCAGCCGAAGATCGAGGTGTCGGCGATGTACTACGACTACAAGAACCGCCGCCGGCCGGCGCACGAACGCGACACCATGATCGACCTGCGCTTCCAGACCATGATGACCGACCTCGCCTTGCCGACGTTCGATGCGCACGACGCGCTCAACGACGCGGTGATGGCAGGCCTGGCCTTCATCAAGCTGCGCCGGTTGCTGGCCCAAGCTTGATGCAACCGCATCGGCTTCAAGCCGCCGGTGGCTCCGCGTGCTTGAAGAACCAGCCGCGTGCCCCGCTGGCGTCGAAGCGCCGCCATTTCTGCGGGTCCTGCCGCAGCCGATCGGCCAGCACGTACATGGCCAGCGGATTCATCCCCATGCCGACGTGGCTGGCGGCGATCTCGATGTTCTCGGTGTGCGGCAATACGTCGTTGACGCTGCAGTGCCAGGCCACGACGCCATCGGTGCGCGAGAAGACCGACGTCGTCGGCACCGGCGGCGCGACGCGCAGTTGCTTGCGCAGCATCGGGACGTCGCGCACCTTCTGCCCGCTCACCAGCTCGTAGATCCGCCAGGCGTTGGTGCTGCGGGGGTGGCCGGCAAACGGCGAGCCGAGAGTGATCACGCAGCGCACGAGGTCGGGCGTCTCCTTCGCCAGCTCGCGCGCATAGACCCCGCCCAGGCTCCAGCCGACCAGGCTGACCTTGCGGCCGTGGCGGTCCGCAAGGCGCCGCAGTCGCTCGCGGCAGGCGTCGACCACGCCCCGACGGGGCCCGAAGTTGAAGCCCTGCTTCCAGGCATGCGTCCAATGCCCGCGCCGGCGCAAGAACGCGCGCAGCGGCGCGGTGCTGAAATCCGAGGCTGCCAGCCCGGGCAACACCAGCACCGGGTGACCGTCGCCGGCGGGCAGCCGGTCGAGCCAGGGCGTCGCCAACGCCAGCGCCGCAGCCTCCCACGGGGCGCGCGCCTCCAGCAGCATCAGCAGGGCCCCAGGCGCAGCACCGGGGTGGCCTTTCACCACGGGCTTCGTCAGCCCAGGCAGCTTGGGCAGTGTTTTCATTCAGGCGCGTTCGGGCGCGACTTCTCGCAACGACGACAGCATGTTAACGAGCAGATGATCGTCGGCGCTGAGGGGCTGCCCCTAGTGCGCCGGGCCGATGCCGCCGGAAACGAGCGCTTGTGCACATCCGGCGAGGTTGGCGAACGTGGCGTCGGCATGCAAGTCGTCGCCGTCGCGCAACGGATGACCGCTGCGAACCAGCAGGCAATGCCCCACGCCGGCGGCCCTGCCGGCCTGCACATCGGATAGCCGGTCGCCGATCATCACGCAGGCCGAAAGGTCGAGCGACAGCTCGCGCGCCGCGCGCAGCAGCATGCCCGGCGCCGGCTTGCGGCACTCGCACTGCAGTCGATAGGCGGCCACGGTCGCATCGGGCAGATGCGGGCAATGCAGCACTGCGTCGAGGCGCACGCCCTCGGCCAGCAAAGCGGCGCGCATGTGCGCGCTGAAGCGCTCGTATTGGTCGCTCGAGTACAGGCCGCGCGCGATGCCGCTCTGGTTGGTCACCACCACCAGGCGCCAGCCCGCGCGTTGCAGCAGCGCAAGGCCTTGCGCGCTGCCGGGCAAGAGCGCGAAGTCCTCGATGCGGTGGGTGTAGCCGTGGTCGACGGTGATCACACCATCGCGATCGAGGAAGACGGCGCGGCGCATCAGCTAGGCGCCGGCTTGCCGCGGCGGCCGCTCAGCCGCCACGGATGCGCTCGACGAGCCGGGTCGTCGAGTAGCCGTCGACGAACGCGATGGCCACGGCACGGCCGCCCCAGCTGCGCACCAGCGCGGCCTCGCGCAGCGTCTCGATGTCGTAGTCGCCACCCTTGACGTAGACGTCGGGGCGCACGCGCTCGATCAGCTCGCACGGCGTCGACTCGTCGAAGACGACGACGAAGTCGACCGCCTGCAGGGCCGCCACCACGCAGGCACGGTCGGACTCGCGGTTGAGCGGGCGCTCGGGCCCTTTGCCCAGTCGCCGCGCCGATGCGTCGCTGTTGACGCCCACCAGCAGCGCCGCACCGAGCGCGCGCGCCTGCGCGAGGTAGGTCACGTGACCGCGGTGCAGCACGTCGAAGACGCCGTTGGTGAACACCAGCGGCCGCGACCAGCCGTCGCGCGTGACTTGCTGCAGGCTCAGGATCTTGTCGGACGGCAGCGGCGGCACAATGGTGGCTGCGGCCGCGGCGGCCGCCAGAAGGACGTGGATTGAGTCTACCCTTTGCCCAACACCTCGCGCAGCACCGCGAACTGTTCGCGCGGCTCGACGCGATGGCGCCCGACGTGGCCCGCGCGGCGCAGCGTCTGAGCGACACGCTGCGCAGCGGCGGCAAGCTGATGTTCTGCGGCAATGGCGGCTCGGCGGCCGACAGCCAGCATCTGGCCTCCGAGTTCACCGGCCGCTTCGTCGACGACCGGCGGCCGCTGGCCGCGCTGGCGCTGTCGACCGACAGCTCGGCGCTGACGTGCATCGCCAACGACTACGCGTTCGACCAGGTGTTCGAGCGCCAGTTGCGCGGCCTGGGGCGCGCAGGCGACGTGTTGGTGGCGATCTCGACCTCGGGCAAGTCGCCCAACGTGCTGCGTGCGGTGCAGGCCGCGCGCGAGCTCGGCATCGGCGCCGTCGGCCTGCTCGGCCGCGACGGCGGCCCGATCAAGCCGCTGTGCGACGTGGCGCTGGTGGTGCCCAGCGACACCACGGCGCGCATCCAGGAGGCGCACATCTTCATCGGCCACACGCTGTGCGCGATGGTCGAGGAGACGCTGGGACTGTAGGGTCAACCTGCCGGCTGATCGGCAAGCCAGCGCACGTAGCGTTGCACGCCAGTGGCGACATCGGCGAACGCGTGGTCGCAACCGGCAGCGCGCAACGCGCCGAGGTCGGCCTGCGTGAAGCACTGGTACTTGCCGACCAGCGCCGCGGGGAAGTCGATGTACTCGACGATGCCGCGTGCCACCAGTTCCTCCAGCGGCAACGGCGGCTCGCCGGCACGCTCGCGCCAGCCGTTGACCACCGCGTGCGCCACGTCGTTGAACGGCTGCGCGCGGCCGCTGCCGGCGTTGAAGACGCCGTTGACGCCGCCGTGCTGCAGGAACCACAGGTTGACCGCGACCACGTCGTCGACGCTGACGAAATCGCGCACCTGCAGGCCCGGGCCGTAGCCGCCGTAGGCGCCGAACAGCCGCACCCGCCCCTCGCTGCGGTATTGGGTGCTGTGGTGGAAAGCCACCGACGCCATGCGGCCCTTGTGCTGCTCGTGCGGCCCGTAGACGTTGAAGTAGCGCAGGCCCACCACCTGGGCACCACTGGCCGGAAGCATGCGCCGCACCACCTGGTCGGTGAGCAGCTTGGAGTAGCCGTAGACGTTGAGCGGCCGCTCATGCTCGGGTGACTCGCGAAACACCGTGCTGCCGCCGTACACCGCGGCCGACGATGCGTAGATCAGCCGTGTGCCCTGCGCCTGGCAGGCGTCGAGCAAATCCTTGGTGCAGCGGTAGTTCTGCGCCATCATCAGCCGGCCGTCGTGCTCCATGGTGTCGGAGCACGCGCCCTGGTGCAGTACGGCGTCGACGTGGCCGAAGTCGCCGCGCGCGAAACGCGGGTAAAACTCGTCCTTGTCGAAGTAGTCGGCGATGCGTGTACCGAGCAAGTTGGCGAACTTCGCGCCGTGGCGCAGGTCGTCGACGGCGAGGATGTCGTCGAGGCCCACTGCGTTGAGGCCGCGCAGCAGGTTGGCGCCGACCATGCCGGCGGCGCCGGTGACCACCAGCCTCATCGCGCCGCCTCGATGCGACGCCCTTTGGGCAGGCGCAACCTGCACTCGATCATTCGAACAGCTCCTCGTAGGTCACGTTGGCGGTGCCGAAGCGGCTGACCACGATGCCGGCGGCGCGGTTGGCGATCGGCACCGCTTCGCGCGGCGTCAGGCCGGCGGCCAGCATCGCCGCCATGGTCGCGATCACGGTATCGCCGGCGCCGGTGACGTCGAACACCTGCCGGGCCTGCGCGCTGACGTGCAACGCACCTTGCGCGTCGAACAGCGACATGCCCTCCTCGGAACGCGTCAGCAGCACGGTGTCGATGCGTTGCTCGGTGCGCAGCTTCGCCGCCAGCGCTGCGAGCTGGGCTTCGTCGTCCCACGGCCCGACGGCCGTGGCCAGCTCGCTGCGATTGGGGGTGATCACGCTGGCGCCGGCGTAGCGCGCGAAGTCGCGCCCCTTGGGGTCGACCAGCACCGGCTTGCCGGCGCCGCGCGCCAACTGAATCATGCGCGCGATGTGCGTCAGGCCGCCCTTGCCGTAGTCGGAGAACAGCACCGCGTCGTGCTCGGGCAGCACGCGCTCGAAATCGTCGAGCATCTGCGCCAGCAACTCATGGTCGGGCCGGTTCTCGAAGTCCACCCGCAGCAATTGCTGCGAGCGGCCGACGACGCGCAGCTTGATCGTGGTGCGCAGCGCCGGATCCTGGCCGAGCACGCGCTGCACACCTTCGCGCTGCAGCAGCCGCACCAGCGCGTGCGCGGGTTCGTCGTCGCCCATCACGGTGAGCAGCGTCGCGCCGGCGCCGAGCTTGCGCACGTTGAGCGCCACGTTGGCGGCGCCGCCGAGCCTTTCTTCCTCGCGCTGCACCAGCACCACGGGTACTGGCGCCTCAGGCGAGATGCGCTCGACGGCACCGAACCAATAGCGGTCGAGCATCGCGTCGCCCACCACCAGCACGCGGACGGCTTCGAGGCGGGCGCGGGTCATCGTGGTCGTCATGGGGTGGCGATGATGCCTGAAGGCGCCGGGCGCGGGCGCAACGTTCGCCAGGCCGCCAGCACCTCGTCGACGCCGATGTCCATCAACGCGGCGCCGGGCGTCGGCGGTCGCGGGCCGAGCGCCACCACGTTGCCGCTGGGCGAACGCGGCAGCCAGCGGCCCCAGCCGGCGCTGCCGTACAGCACGACCAGCGGGCAGTCCATCGCCCCTGCGATGTGGGCCGGCCCGGTGTCGACCGACACCATGCTGTGCGCCCGCGCCGTCAGCGCCACCAGCCGCTGCAGCGTAGGCTTCATGGCCGCGATGTTGGCGACCCGACTGGCCGGCGCGCCCGCGGCGTCGACGATCTCCTGCGTCAGCCGCGCTTCGAAAGTCGACCCGCACACCAGGACGGCGGCGTCCGCGACCTCGTCGAGCAGCGCGCGGATGACGGCCGCCCAGCGCTGCGCGGGCCAGTGCTTGTCGTGGGCCGAGGTGGCGATTCGCCCGCGCTTGTGCGTCTTCTTGTGGCCCGGCTGCACCAGCAGCAGCGGTCGTCCGGCGAGGTTGTGCTGCTGCAGCCACTGGTCGGTCTGCCGCGCCCACTCGGGCGGCATGTGCAGTCGTGGCCGCGCGGGCACCGGCGGGCGCACGGGCGGCCCGGGCATTGCCGGGGCGTCGAGCTGCGCGATGTCGAGCCACCAGTCGGCCCAGTGCGCGTCGTCGCCCGGCCAGTGTTTCCAGGCGCGCACCAGTCGCTGCTCGGGGATGCGCGCATGCTGCACGATGCGCTCGCCGAAGCGATCGCGCTCGCAGTGGTAGACGGGGCCGCGGTGCGCGCGCAGCCAGGCGTCGGCCCACCAGCGCGAGGGCGTCAGCCAATGCGGCATGCGCCGGCTGAACACCATGCGCAGCTCCGACACCGCCGGGTCGGCCTGCAGCAACACCGGCGTCCAGGGGCCGGAGGCCAGCAGGTGCACCGGTTTGCCGTAGCGCTGGGTCAGCGCCTCGAGCAGCACGGTGAGCAGCACCAGGTCGCCCAACGACGGAAACCGGATCACCACTGGTGTGTCGGCGTCGGCGGTGCGGGTCGAGTGCAGGTCGGAGGCGTTGATCGGCATGTGCGACGGGCGCCGCAGTCTAGCCGGCCGCCGCCGCGTGTCGCAGACGCTGCCGCAGCGCCAGCAGCTCGTTGCCCACCAGCGCGGCCAGCACCAAGGTGCCGCCGGCGAGCGTCGCCTGCGCCGGCACCTCGTCGGCGCCCAGCCAGGCCCAGGCCACGCCGAAGATCACCTCGAGCAGCGCCAGCAGCGCGATCTCCGGGCCTGGCAAGACGCGAGTCAGCCACACCACCAGCAGGCACGGGATCGCCAGTTGCACGACCCCTAGCAGGGCGAGCAGCCCGAGGTCGTGCGCCGAGGCGCGCATCGGCCAGGCCAGCGGCAAGGCGACGAGCGACGAGATCACCGCGCCGATCCACACCGCACCGAGCATGTCGTGCGCCGGCTCGTCAGGGTCGCCGCTGCCGTGGGCGATGTGTTGCAGCAGCGTCCAGTTGGCGGCTCCGGCCAGCGGCACCGCGAGCGCCACCGTCATGCCGGCCAGTGCACCGCTGAGCCGCATCTCGCGACCGAACATCCAGCCGATGCCGGCGCCGGCCAGCGCGATCGCCGCCCACGTGCGGCGCGGCAGCCGGTGCTGCAGCACCACGCGGGCGAACAGCGCCGTGACCAGCGGGCCGATCGCCAGCGTGACCAGCACGTTGGCCACCGTGGTCAGCGTGATCGCCACCATGAACGCGGTGAACATCACCGCCCAGCACAAGCCCGAGGCCCACAGCGGCCAGCGGCCACGCAACAGCTCGCGCCAAGACGATGCCCCGCGCAGCGCCGACAACCCGATCGTCAGCGCGACCACGGTGAAGGCGCTGCGCCAGAAGGTGACTTCGAAACTCTCGGCCGCGTGCAGATGCCGCGTCACCACCCCGGCGATGCTCCACATCAGCGTGACGAGGACCATCAGGAGCACCGCGCGCGAATGGGTCATGGCATTTCAGAGGGTCGCGCAGCGACCCGGGCGTCTCTCATGCTGGAGCCCCCTCGCGGAGGGGGCTCGGGGGAGCGAACGGAACGGCGAAGCCGAAGGCAATCGGTTGCGCAACCGTCGCAGTCACGCAGCCTCCCGGGCTGCACGCTTTCTGTCGTGCTCCTTCAGCCACCTCTTGCGCAACCGAATGCTCTTCGGCGTGATCTCGACCAGTTCGTCGTCGGCGATGAATTCGACAGCGGACTCCAGCGTCAGCTCGATCGCCGGAGTGATCTTGATCGCGTCTTCCTTGCCCGAGACCCGAAAGTTGGTGAGCTGCTTTGTACGCACCGCATTGACCACCAGGTCGTTGTCGCGGCTGTGGATGCCGACGATCATGCCCTCGTACACCGGGTCACCGGCCTTCACGAACATGCGGCCGCGGTCGTCGAGCTTGCCCAGCGCGTAGGTCACGATCTCGCCGTCTTCCTGGCTGATCAGCACGCCGTTCTTGCGCCCGTCGATCTCGCCCCTGAACGCCTCGTAGCCGTCGAAGATGTGACTCATCAGCCCGGTGCCGCGCGTGATGTTGAGGAACTCGGTCGAGAAGCCGATCAGCCCGCGCGCCGGAATACGGTAGTCGAGCCGCACGCGGCCCTGGCCGTCGCTCTGCATGTCGGCCAGCTCACCCTTGCGCTGCCCCAGTTCCTGCATCACGGCACCCTGGTGCTGGTCTTCGACGTCGACCGTCAGCAGTTCGATCGGCTCGTGCTTGTCGCCGCCGACGTCGTGCAGCACCACGCGCGGGCGCGACACCGCCAGCTCGTAGCCCTCGCGGCGCATGTTCTCCAGCAGGATCGTCAGGTGCAGCTCGCCGCGGCCCGAGACCTCGAACACGCCGTCCTCGTCGGTGTCCTTGACGCGCAGCGCCACGTTGCTCTGCAGTTCGCGATCGAGCCGGTCGCGGATCTGCCGGCTGGTGACGAAGCGCCCCTCGCGGCCGGCCAGCGGCGAGGTGTTGACGCAGAAGTTCATCGTCAGAGTCGGCTCGTCGACCTGCAGCATCGGCAGCGGTGCCGGGGCGTCGAGGCTGGTGATCGTCATGCCGATGCCGATGTCCTCGATGCCGTTGACCAGCACGATGTCGCCGGGCCCCGCGCTCTCGGTCTGCAGGCGCTCGAGCCCTTCGAACGTCAGCACCTGGTTGACGCGCGCCTTGCGCAGCGCGCCGTCGACGCCTTCGCACACGGCGACGTCCATCGCCGGCCGGATCGTGCCCTGGTTGATGCGGCCGACGCCGATGCGGCCGACGTAGCTCGAGTAGTCGAGCGAGGCGATCTGCAACTGCAACGGTGCATCGGCATCGCCGGCGTGGGCCGGTACGTGCTGCAGGATCGCCTCGAACAGCGGCGCCAGGTCGGTGCCGACCTCGCCGGCGGCCAACGTCGCCCAGCCCTCGAGGCCCGACGCGTAGACCACGGGGAAATCGAGCTGCTCCTCGCTGGCGCCGAGCTTGTCGAACAGATCGAACGTGGCGTTGATCACCTCGTTGGGCCGGGCTCCGGGCCGGTCGACCTTGTTGACGACCACGATCGGCTTCAAACCGAGCGCCAGCGCCTTGCGGGTGACGAACCGCGTCTGCGGCATCGGGCCCTCGACGGCATCGATCAGCAGCAGCACGCCGTCGACCATAGACAGCGCCCGCTCGACCTCGCCGCCGAAGTCGGCGTGGCCCGGCGTGTCGACGATGTTGATGTGCGTGTCGCGCCAGCGCACCGCGCAGTTCTTGGCCAGGATCGTGATGCCGCGCTCGCGTTCGAGGTCGTTGGAGTCCATCACGCGCTCGGCAACCTGCTGGTTCTGGCGGAAGGTGCCGCTCTGGCGCAGCAGCTGGTCGACCAGTGTGGTCTTGCCGTGGTCGACGTGGGCGATGATCGCGATGTTGCGGATCTGGGTGTTCATAGCACTGCGCGCGCGGTCGCCGCCCGCACTTCGAGGGGATTCATGAGCCGGTCGGCGATCAGTTCGCCGCCGCGGATGTGGGCACTGCCCAGAAAGGCATCGGGCTCGCACCCGTACACGCGCACCGCCGCGGCGTCGGCGTGGTCGATGCGGCGACGCAGGCCCGACAGGAAGCGCCCGGCCTCTTCGGTGTCGAGGCGCACCATGGGCCAGTCGGCGAGCAGGCAGTCGACCGGCTCGAGCAGCGCGTCGCGGTCGGCCTCGGGCACTGCCTCGAGCGCGTCGGGCGTGACCGCATCGCGCAGATCGAGCCGCCCCACGCCGGTGCGGCGCAGCGCCGAAAGGTGGGCGCCGCAGCCGAGCGCACGGCCGATGTCGTCGGCCAGCGTGCGGATGTAGGTGCCCTTGCTGCAACTCACGTCGAGCACCAGCTCGGTGCTGCGCCACGACACCGCGTCGATGCGATGGATCGTCACGCAGCGTGGCGCGCGCTCGAGCTGGATGCCGGCGCGCGCGTAGTCGTAGAGCGCCCTGCCGTCCTTCTTCAGCGCCGAGTGCATCGGCGGCACCTGGTCGATCGTGCCGACGAAGCGCCGGCATACCTCGTCGATTGCCGCGCGCTCGATGGTGACTTCGCGGCGGTCGATCACCGGCGTCTCGCGGTCACCCGATGCCGTGCGTTCGCCGAGCACGAGCGTGGCGCGGTAGCGCTTGTCGGCGTCGAGGCACGCCTGTGCAAACTTGGTGGCCGCGCCGAAGCACAGTGGCAGCAGGCCGCTGGCCAGCGGATCGAGCGTGCCGGTGTGGCCGGCCTTCTCCGCGCGCAGCAGGCGTTTGGCGCGCTGCAGCGCGTGGTTGCTGCTCATGCCCACCGGCTTGTCGAGCAGCAACACGCCGTGGACCGCGCGCCTGAGCCGCGCGGTCCGCAGCGGGCCGGCGACCGATGACGATGATGAATTCATGGCATCGTTCATGCTTGGCTGCAGACCGGCGTCATTGGTCATCGCGCGCCTTCGGCGCGTTTGCGCGTGCGATCAGTGCACTCAGATCGGCGGCGCGCTCGGTGGTCTTGTCGAAGCGGAAGTGCAGCGTCGGCACGGTGTGGATCGCCAGACGTTTGAACAGCCCGTTGCGCAGCCAGCCCGCGGCCTCGTTGAGGGCTGCCTCGCATTCGTGCGGGTCGCCGACCAGCAGCGAGAAGTAGACCTGCGCATGCGCGTAGTCGGGCGACACCTCGACGCTGTTGAGCGTGACCATGCCGATGCGAGGATCCTTCAGCTCGCGGATCAACTCGGCCAGATCGCGCTGGATCTGGTCGGCGACGCGGAAGCTGCGGTTGGGGATCGACTTCTTGTGGCGCATGGAAATGTTGCCCCCACGCTCCCTACCGGTCGCTGCCCCCCGAGGGGGCGCACGCTGCGGACCGGCGGAGCCGGATCCGCGCGTGGCCTTGGGCAGGCCCCGCTGGAGCGGGGCCAAGAATCAAAGGGTTCTCGCGACTTCCTTGATCTCGAAGAACTCCAATTGATCGCCCTCGGCGATGTCGTTGTAGTTCTTGATGTTCAAGCCGCACTCGAAGCCTTCCTTGACCTCGCGCACGTCGTCCTTGAAGCGCTTGAGGCTGTCGAGCTCGCCGGTGAACACCACCACGTGGTCGCGCAGCACCCGCACGCGCGCGCCGCGGCGCACCGTGCCGCCGGTGACCATGCAGCCGGCGATCGCGCCGACCTTGCTGACGCGGAACACCTGGCGGATCTCGGCGTTGCCGATGATCTCTTCCTTCTGCTCGGGCGCCAGCATGCCGGCCATCGCGGCCTTCACCTCGTCGACCGCGTCGTAGATGATGGTGTAGTAGCGGATGTCGATGCCGTTGTTCTCGGCCAGCTTGCGCGCGCCGGCGTCGGCGCGCACGTTGAAGCCGATGATCAGCGCCTTGGAGGCGATCGCCAGGTTGACGTCCGACTCGCTGATGCCGCCGACCGCCGCGTAGACCATCTGCACCTTCACTTCGTCGGTGGACAGCTTCAGCAGCGACTGCGCCAGCGCTTCCTGCGAGCCCTGCACGTCGGCCTTCACGATGATCGGCAGGGTCTTCACCTCGCCGGCCGTCATGTCGGAGAACATGTTCTCCAGCTTGGCGGCCTGCTGCTTGGCGAGCTTGGTGTTACGGAACTTGCCCGCGCGATAGGTGGCGATCTCGCGCGCGCGGCGCTCGTCGGCCATCACCATGAACTCGTCGCCGGCCTGCGGCACTTCGGTCAG
>DASURM010000467.1:0-2368 GCA_036280035.1 Burkholderiaceae bacterium
ATCGGCCGCGCGCTGATCCTGGCGGTGTACGACGCCGCGCGCACGGCAGGCTGCACGCGCGTCTACTGGCAGACCCATCTGTCGAATATCGCGGGTCGAACGCTGTACGACAAGGTCGCCGAGCACAAGGGCTTCATCGTCTACTCGCGAGAGTTATAGCCACGGTCCGCACGACGCGCGAGGTCATCGCCGCGAATGCGCGCGTGGGCGTCGGCCGCAAGAGACAATGCAGCCCGTGCCCGTACTCGCGTCGATTCGCTGCCTGGTCTGTCTTGTCAAAGACCACGTGTCCGGCGCGACGCTTGCGCTTGCCACCGCATTCACGGCCACCCGGTGAGGCCGGACTCCAAGGCCTGTCGGTCGCTGCTCGCCGAGGTGCGTGCGTGCAGCCTCTGCGCCGCGCATCTGCCGCTCGGCCCGCGGCCGGTGCTGCAGCTGCATCCGCGGGCCCGCATCCTCGTCGCCTCGCAGGCGCCGGGTCGCAAGGTGCACGACACCGGCATCCCGTTCGACGATGCCAGCGGCGAGCGGCTGCGCGCCTGGCTCGGCGTGACGCGCGAGCAGTTCTACGACCCCACGCTGTTCGCCATCGTGCCGATGGGCCTTTGCTATCCGGGCACCGGGCCGTCGGGCGATCGGCCGCCGCGGCCGGAGTGCGCACCGCGCTGGCGCCAGCCGCTGCTGCAAGTGCTCGGTGGGTTGCAGCTCACGCTGGCGATCGGCCGCTACGCCGCCGCCTACCACCTGCCGCAAGAGCGCGAGGGCCTGACGGTGGCCATCGGCCACTGGCGCCGCTACTGGCCTGCGATCGTGCCGTTGCCGCACCCGAGCCCCGCCAACAACCGCTGGCTGGCGCGCAACCGTTGGTTCGAGCACGAGCTGGTGCCGCGGCTGCGCCGCCGCGTCGCGGCGCTGCTCGCCGCTACAGCCCGAACAACCCGGTCTTGAACAGCGCCAGGCACACCGACCAGCCGGCGAGCACCAGCAGCGTGTAGTAGATGCGGCCGGCTACGCTGCGCGCGCGGTGGCGCCACAGCAGGCGCAGCGCCGCGGTCATCAGCGCCATCGTGGCGACGAACGGCAGCAGGGCCCAGGTGAGCGACTTCACCCACGCCGGCACCACGCCCACCAGCAGCAGGAACTGATTGCGCTCGATCGCGCCGCCGATGCTCGACGCGGCAGCGACCAGGAACGCCAGCAGCAGAAAGCCGCCGAGCACCGGCACCCAGGGGGCGGCGCCGATCAGGCGGCCGCGCCAGCCTGCGGGCAACTCGACGCGCCGGCCGCGGAACACGCGAACGATCTCGAACACGCTGTACACCGGCACCGCGCTGAACAGCAGCAGCAGCGCCAGCCCCACCGCGAGGCCGGGGCCGGCCAGCGCCTGCACGTGGTCCTCGATGCTGGCGCTGCCCGGAACGCGCGACGGCAGGCGCAGCAACTGATCGGGGGTGTAGAACGTCGGTGTCGCTTCCTGAACGCAGCGGCCGTCGGGCCGCCGCGTCGGCGCATCGAGAAACTGCGCAATCAGGTGGTTGGCGCACGGCACCATGAACGCCTGGCCGTGCGTGCCGCCGGCGAACGTGAAGCGATAGGCGCGGCTCAGCGTGGCGGCCACGCGGTCGGCCTGTTCGGGCGGGGTGATCGGATCGAAGCGCCCCGACAGCAGCAGCGTCGGAATGTCGGAGTGCACCGGCTGCAGCAGCGCCTTGTCGAGCAGGCGGATCTTCCAGTCGCGGCAGGTGGCCAGCAGCCGCTTGGCATCGATCATGCCTTCCTCGGCCAGGCGCTTGGTCAGGCCATGAAAGCGCAGCGCGCTGCCCGGCGTGTCGCCGAACTCGGCGCACACCACGGTGATGTACATCGCGTCGGCCAGATCGTCGCCCGACGCCTGCAGCATCTGCACGAAATTGAGCACGAAGCTGAAGTCGCCCTGCTCGGCGCGGTACACCACGTAGGGCACCAGCGGCACCGCCTCGCGCATGTAGATCGACTGGTACAGCGCGGCGTCGAGATCCCTGCCGGTGAGCCATTGCGGCGCGTCGGCGTCGGCGGCCGAGGCCGCGGCGGCCTTGGCGACCGGCGACGGAGCCGATGCGGGCTGCGCCGATGCGTCCAGCCGCACCGGCGTCTTGTCGAGCCGATCGAGCAGCGCGGCGTAGCGCGTCCCGAGGTTGGGGTAGGCGGCGTTGCAGGCCTTGGAGCGTGCGCAACTGCTGGCGTAGCGCGCCATCACCTTCTGCTTGTTGACCTGCGCGTCGGTGACCAGGCTGAACCCCAGCGGCACCACGGCATCGAGCACCACGGCGCGTAGTCCGCGCGGCCGCTCGCGCATCAGGAACTGCGCCAGTTCGGTGCCGTACGAGAC
>DASURM010000468.1:0-4540 GCA_036280035.1 Burkholderiaceae bacterium
GGCAAGGTCATCGGGCCGTCATTCGCCGCCGACGAGGTGCCCGACGTCATCGAAGCGCTGGTCGACACCTACCGCCTCCAGCGTGCGAAAGACGAACGCTTCATCGACACCGTGCGGCGCATCGGCATGCCGGCGTTCCGCACCGCGGCCGATGCAGTACGCCGCACCACCGCACCGGCCGAGGGCCTCGCATGAGCCCGGCCATCCGAAGGGGCTCGCCCCGAAGCGCTTCATCGCAAAAACACCCAGTGAGCACTCCACGCACCGCAATCCGAATCGTCGACGCCATGCGCGACCCGTGGCGACCCCTGCCCGACTCGGCGACCCCTGCCGCCCATGCCCTGCTCACGCTCGATCAATGGCGGGCGCGGCGCGACACGTGGCCGGTATCCGCCCCGGTGGGCGTCGCACTCGCCAATACCGTGGATGTCGAGACGCTGGTCGCGGAGTTGCCGCGCTGGTCGTTGCTGGCGCTGCAGTTCCCCAAGTGGACCGACGGCCGCGCCTACAGTCAGGCTCGGTTGCTGCGCGCACGATTGCACTTCGGCGGCGAAGTGTGGGCCACCGGCGAAGTGCTGGTCGACATGATGCCGCTGCTGCAGCGCAGCGGCTTCGACGCCGCGTTGCTGCGCCCCGACCAGAACCTCGACACGGCACGGCGCGCGCTGAGCTACTTCGCCGGCCACTATCAGGGCGACGTGCTGCAGCCGCGGCCGCGGTTCGCCCGCATCGAGGCGTGAACGCGATGCACGGGGCGATTGCACTCTATGCGCGGGAGACGGCGGGCTTCGCCGAGCGTCTGGCGCACGCCGCCGCGCTGCTGCGCGCTGCCGCCGCCGAGCATCCGGCGCGCATCGTGCTGGCATCGAGCCTGGGCGCCGAGGACATGGTGCTCACCGACCTGATTGCCCGCGAACGGCTGCGCATCGCGGTGGCGACGCTGGAGACCGGCAAGCTGCACCGGCAGACGCTCGACCTCGTGCAGCGCGCGCAGGCGCGCTATGGCATGACGATCGAGCTGCACCGGCCGCGCAACGACGCCATCGTGCACTTCGTGCAGCTTCACGGCGAAGACGCGATGCATCGGTCGATCGAGCTGCGCAAGGCCTGCTGCGCGCTGCGCAAGCTCGAGCCGCTGCAGCGAGCGCTGGCCGGGCGCACGGCGTGGGTCACCGGGTTGCGGCGCGAACAATCGGGCGCGCGCGCGGCGGTGCCGTTTCGCGAGACCGACGAACACGGCAGGGCCAAGTTCAGCCCGCTGGCCGACTGGTCGTGGCACGACGTCTGGCACTACATCGCCAGGTTCGAGGTGCCCTACAACCCGCTGCACGACGAACTCATGCCGAGCATCGGTTGCGAGCCCTGCACCCGCGCCATCGCGGTGGGCGAAGACTTCCGCTCGGGCCGCTGGTGGTGGGAAAGTGAAGGCCACAAGGAGTGTGGCCTTCACTTGGGCGCAGGCTCACATCGCGTCAGCGATGTGAAGGGCGCGCCAGCGCCCGGCCGCAGCCAAAGCGCCGTTTCGGCGCAGGCTCACATCGGCGCAGTCGATCTGAAGGCCGCGTCAGCGGCCGGCCGGAGCCAAAGCATGGCAACCGAACGAACGCCGACATGAACGCCCGCACCCAACTCGACCGGCTGCTGCCGCAGCCGGACCAACGCCACCTCGACTGGCTCGAGGAGGAGGCGATCTTCATCCTGCGCGAGGTGGCAGCCTCGTTCGAGCGCCCTGCACTGCTGTTCTCCGGCGGCAAGGATTCGTGCGTCGTGCTGCGGCTTGCCGAGAAGGCGTTCAAGCGCGCGCTCGGCGGCAGCCGCTTCGGCGGCAGGCTTCCGTTTCCGCTGCTGCACGTCGACACCGGTCA
Organism: Burkholderiaceae bacterium; assembly: GCA_036280035.1. Lineage (GTDB taxonomy): Bacteria > Pseudomonadota > Gammaproteobacteria > Burkholderiales > Burkholderiaceae_C > JAEUPI01. The sequence goes on from DASURM010000468.1 coordinate 1,866, forward strand.
CAACTTCCCGGAGGTGATCGCGTTTCGAGACCGGCGCGTTGCCGACTCGGGCGAGCGCCTCGTGGTAGCCCACGTCGAAGACTCGATCGCGCGCGGCAGCGTGCGGCTGGCCCACCCGCTGGAGTCGCGCAACGGCCACCAGAGCGTCACGTTGCTCGAGGCGATCGACGCTCACCGCTTCGACTGCCTGATCGGCGGCGCGCGGCGCGACGAGGAGAAGGCGCGCGCCAAGGAGCGCATCTTCAGCCACCGCGACAACTTCGGCCAATGGCAGCCCAGGGAGCAACGGCCCGAGCTGTGGACGCTGTTCAACACGCGCATCCGCCCGGGCGAGCACTTCCGCGCGTTTCCGATCAGCAACTGGACCGAGCTCGACGTGTGGCTCTACATCGCGCGCGAGCAGATCGCGCTGCCGAATCTGTACTACGCGCACGCGCGCGACGTGATGCGGCGGCGCGGCCTGCTGGTGCCGGTGACCACGGTGACGCCGCCACGCGAGGGCGAAGCGGTCGAGCGCCTGCGGGTGCGCTTTCGCACCGTCGGCGACATGACCTGCACCTGCCCGGTGGAAAGTGTCGCGGCCGACGCCGCCGAGGTGGTGGCCGAGACGCTGACCGTCGGCGTCAGCGAGCGCGGCGCCACGCGGATGGACGACCGCACCTCCGATGCCTCGATGGAGCGGCGCAAGAAGGAAGGATATTTCTGATGCCGGCTGCCTTCGCCGACTCGCAGCCGGTGCACGCCATCGCGCCATCGGCCGACCATCGCGCGCTGCGCTTCCTCACCGCCGGCAGCGTCGACGATGGCAAGAGCACCCTGATCGGGCGCCTGCTGGTCGACAGCCGCGCCATCCTGTCCGATCAGCTCGACGCGCTGCACGCCAAGGCCGCCGGCGGGGCCGTAGACCTGTCGCTGCTCACCGATGGCCTGGAGGCCGAGCGCGAACAGGGCATCACGATCGACGTCGCGTTCCGCTACTTCGCGACGCCGCGGCGCAAGTTCATCATCGCCGACGCACCGGGGCACGCGCAGTACACGCGCAACATGGTCACCGCCGCCGCCGGCAGCGATGCCGCGGTGGTGCTGGTCGACCCGACCAAGATCGACTGGCGCGCACCGGTCGTCGAGCTGCTGCCACAGACGCGACGCCATGCGCTGCTGGCCCGCCTGTTGCGGGTTTCGAGCATCGTGTTCGCGATCAACAAGATCGATGCGCTCGACGATGCGGCGGCCGCGTTCCTCGCGGTACGCGACGCGCTGCGGCGCTTCGCCGACGCCGCCGGCATCGAGGTCGCCGGCATCGTGCCGGTGTCGGCGCTGCGCGGCGACAACGTGGCGCTGCCGTTGCGCGCCGCCTGGTTCGACGGCCCGAGCCTGCTCGAGCTGCTGGAGCGGCTGCCCACCGGCCAGGAGAGCAGCGGCGGCGCGCTGGCGATGCCGGTGCAATACGTCGCGCGCGACGGCGAAGGCGTTGGCCATCGGGCGCGCACGCTGTGGGGCCGCGTCGCGCGCGGTGCGGTGCGCGCCGGCGATGCAGTGCAGTTGCTGCCCGGCGCCCAGCAGGCGCGCGTGCAGGCGCTGTGGCGCGCCGGCCAGCCGGTGGCCGAAGCCCATGCCGGCGAGTCGGCCGGGCTGGTGCTCGATCGCGCGCTCGACGCATCGCGTGGCGATTGGATCGTCGCTCCGGACACGCTTCGCGAGAACCGCCAGTTCACGGCCACGCTGGCCTGGCTCGACACCGAGCCTGCGCGGGTCGGCCGCCGCTATCTCGTGCGCCACGGCCACCGCTGGGTGCAGGCCCGCATCGGCGCCATCGAGCACCGGCTCGACATCCACACGCTGCAGCCGACCGCGGCGCAACAACTCGCAGTCAACGACATCGGTGAGGTCAGCATCGAGCTGCAGCAGCCGCTGCCGCTGCTGCCGTTTGCCGACAACCGGGTCGGCGGCGCGCTGATCGTGGTCGATCCGGCCAGCCATCGCACGAGCGGGGCGCTGCTGGTGCGCGAGGCCGTACCACAGCCGCGAGCGCCAAGCGCATCGTGCTGACCGGCAGCGTGACCTTCGTCGGCGCCGGGCCCGGGGCGGCCGACTGCATCACGGTGCGTGGTGCACGGCTCCTGGCGCAGGCCGACGTGGTGCTGCACGACGCGCTGACCGACCCGGCGCTGCGCCAATGGGCGCCACGGGCGCGCTGGGTCCACGTCGGCAAGCGCGGCTATCGCGACTCGACCGCGCAATCGGAGATCAACGCGCTGATGATCGATCATGCGCGCTGCGGTGCGCGCGTCGTGCGGCTCAAGGGCGGCGACCCCAGCGTGTTCGGTCGCCTCGAAGAGGAGCTGCAGGCGTTGCACGCGGCCGGCCTGCCCACCGAAGTGGTGCCCGGCGTCACCGCCGCGCTGGCCGCGGCCGCGGCGACGCAGCGACCGCTCACGCGGCGCGGCAGCGGCCGCAGCGTCGGCCTGGCCACCGCGGTCACCGAGTCGCGCGCGCTGCGCGGCGGGCGGCGCGCCGACACCGAAGTGTTCTACATGGCCGGCACGCGGCTGGGCGAGTTGTCGCGCCGGCTGCAGGCCTCGGGTTGGCCGGGCGAGACACCGGTGCTGGTGGTGTCGCGCGTGCTGTGGCCCGACCAGCTGGCCAGCGACCACCTGCTGCGCAACCTGGAGGAA
>DASURM010000469.1:0-7313 GCA_036280035.1 Burkholderiaceae bacterium
CGCCGGCCCTTCGGTGGCCGTCACCGGCAGCGTCGGCCGCGGCGCCTCACGCCAGATCGACGACGCGCTGCGCGCCTGAGGCCCTTGCCGGTCTGCCGGCCGCAGGGGTGCTCCCAATTGGGAGCGTCCCGCGCTCGGATACGCACCGACGGTTTGTGTGCGTGCGGTCCCGCTGCAATGAGTCGCAGGGCCTCACGCCGCCGCGCGCGCCACCTTCAGCAGCAACTCGCACAACATCGCGCGTTCGGCCGGCGACAGCCCTCGAAGCAGGTCGTCCTCCATGTGCAACGACACGTCGAGCGCCCGCTGCGCGAGCTGCGCGCCCTTGGCGGTGAGGTGTAGCTGCAACGCGCGACCATCGCTGGGGCTGCGGCGGCGTTCGAGCAGACCACGGTCCATCAGGCGGTCGAGCAGCAGCGTCACCTTGGGCGCCGGCAGGTTCAGCGCCTGCGCCACCTGCTTGGGCGCGGCGCCGCGGTTGCTGTGCAGCACCACCAGGATCGTGAACTCGACTTCGCGCAGGTCGAAGGGCCCACCGACGTTGCGCTCGAACACGCTGCGCGCGCCCACCGTGGCCATCGCGAGCAGGAAGCCGACGAGGTGCTGCATCGCGGCGGTGTCGAGGCCGCCGCGCTTCATGGCGCCGACTTCCGCTTTGCCAGCAACGCGGCTGACCGTCAGGCCTCGGGCTTGAAGCCGACCTTCTTGATCACGGGCGCCCACGCCGCGTTCTCGTCGCGCACGGCCTTGCTCATCTCGGCCGGCGTGTTGGCCTGCGCTTCCATGCCCAGGTCGGCGAAGGCCTGCACGACGTCGGGCGCCGTCACCGCGGCGCGGATCGCGGCGGCCGCACGCTGCACCACGTCGGGCGCAGCCTTGGGCGGCAGGAAGAAGCCGTACCACTCGGTGATGGTCAGATCCTTGAAGCCCTGCTCGGCGTAGGTCGCGACATCGGGTGTGAACTTGGTGCGTTGCACGGCGCTGGTGGCGAGCACGCGCAGCTTGCCGCTCTTGAGGTGCGGTAGGTAGTCGCCCAGCGGCGACGTGAACGCCGCCACCTGGCCGCCGAGCAGGTCCTGAATGCCGGGTGCCGAGCCGCGGTAGGGCACGTGGTTCATCGCCACGCCGCTGTCCTTGGACAGCAACGCGCCGACGAAGTGCGGCGGCGACCCCGCCCCCGGGCTGCCGTAGTTGGCCTTGTCCGGGTTGGCGCGGGCCCAGGCGAGAAAGTCGTGCAGGTTCTTCACGCTCTCGGGAACCAGCGGGCCGACGCCCAGGGCGAACGTCACCATGCAGGCCGTGCTGACCGGGGTCACGTCGTCGATGCCGTAGCTCAGCGAGCGGTAGACGTGCGGGTACAGCGTGATCATTCCGGCGGGCGTGAGCAACAGACTGGAGCCGTCGGGGGCGGAGCGCTTGAGTTCCTCCACCGCGATCCGGCCGCCGGCGCCAGGCTTGTTCTCGACCAGCGAGACCTTCGCGTAGCTGCCGCGCAGCTTCTCGGCGACGCGGCGCGACACGGCGTCGGTCGTGCCGCCGGCCGGAAAGCCGCACAACACGCGCGTGTGCTCGAGGTCTTGCGCGAGGGCCCAGCGCGGCAGCACGAGGGCGCCCGCGGCGGCAGAGATGAGATGGCGGCGGTGCAGCATGGTGTCGTCTCCGTCGGTCAGTGGGACCGCGGCAGCAGCACCGCGGCGGTGGCATCGGCGGCGTGCAGCCGCGCGACCAGCTCGGCGCGGTGCGCGAGCACCGCACGCTGGTTGATCGAACCCTTGTCGGTGACTTCGCCGCGGTCGATATCCGGCGGCTCGGTGAGCACGAGCAGCCGCGCCGGGCGCGTGGCGCTGCCGGTGCCGGCGGCGTGCAGCCGGTCGAGCAGGTTCTGGAAGAACTCGCGCACCGGTGCCGCGGCCAGCACCTGCGCGGCACTCATCTCGCTTGGCAGCCGGAAGAGCGAGCGCGCTTCGTCCACGCGCGGGAAGATCATCAAGCCGAGGTCGTCGCAATCCGGCCCGGTGACGACGGCGTCCTGCACCAGCGGGTCGCCGAGCGCGATGACCTTGGCGCGCAGCGGACCCACGCTGACGAAAGTGCCGCTGCTGAGCTTGAAGTCCTCGGCGATGCGGCCGTCGAACGCCAGGCCGCGCTGCGGGTCGGACTCGTCGATCCATTTCACCGCGTCGCCGGTCTTGTAGAAGCCCTCGTCGTCGAACGCCTCGGCCGTCTGCTCGGGCGCGCGCCAGTAGCCCGGCATCACGTTCGGACCGCGGAAGCGGATCTCGGTCTTGCCGCTGCCCTGCGCGTCGGGCACGAGCTTGACTTCGACCCCCGGGCACGGCAGCCCGATGTGGCCCGACTTCACCGCGCGCGTGACGGCGAAGGTGCACGACGGTGCGGTCTCGGTCATGCCCAGGCCGGTGATTACCGGGATGCGCTCGCCCACCGTCTGCTCGCCCAGGCGGTCGAGCCGGTCCCATACGGCCTGGCTCAAGCCCGCGCCGGCGAACATGAAGGCCTTGACGCGCCGGAACAGGCTCTCGCGCAGCGTGGCGTCGCTTTCCATCGCGAGCGACAGCTCCTCGAAGCCCTTGGGCACGTTGAAGTACACCGTGGGCGAGACCTCGCGCAGGTTCGCCAGCGTCTGCGCGATGCCTTCGGCCGTGGGCTTGCCCTCGTCGATGTACAGCGTGCCGCCGTGGTACAGACAGATGCCGACGTTCTGGTTGGCGCCGAAGGTGTGGTTCCACGGCAGCCAATCGACCAGCACCGGCGGCTCGTCGGCGAGGAAGGCCATCGCTTGTGTGGCCATCTGCAGGTTGTGGCACAGCATGCGGTGGGTGTTGATCACGCCCTTGGGCTGCTTGGTGCTGCCCGAGGTGAACAGGAACTTGACGATCGTGTCGGGCGTGATCGCCGCGTGCGCGGCGGCAATGCCGGTGCCGGGCTCGGTGCGCAGCAGATCGGCAAACGGCGTCAGCGGGCGGCCCGCCCATGCACCCGAGGCCTCGGTCAGCACCAGCGGCGTAGCGGCCGGCACGGCGGCTTCGACGGCGCGCGCGTAGGCCGCGTCGGCCGCGAACACGACACCGGGCGTCAGCGTGCCCAGGATGTGGCGCAGCTTGGCGTGATCCTGCGACAGCACCGAGTACGCCGGCGACACCGGTGCCCACGGCACGCCGGCCCACATCGCGCCCAACGCCAGGCTCAGGTGTTCGATGTCGTTGCCCGAGAGGATCGCCAGCGGCCGCTCGGCCGATGCGCCCTGCTGCACGAGCCACTGACCGATGCGCTGCGCGCGCTCGACCATCTGCGCGAAGCTCACCCGCACCCATTGGCCGCCGCCCGGCGCGCGTCGCGCCACCAGCGTGCGATCGGGCGCGACGCGTGCCCAGTGCGCGAGCCGGTCGGTCAGCCGCAACGGCACCGCGCCCAGCGCCTCGGTGCTGCGCAGCACGATGCAACCGTCGGCGCGGCGTTCGACGCTGGCCTCGAGGCAGCCGCCGACGCGCGAAGCCCGGTAGCGCGGCGCGTTCATCCTCGCTTGACCTTGCCGGCCTTGCCGTCGAGGAAGGCACGCATGCGCTGCTTGGCCGCTTCGTCGCCCTGCGCGATGGCGGCCATCAGTGATTCGACGAACAGCCCGTCGCTGGCCGACATGTCGGCGATGCGCGGCAGCGCCTGCAGCACCGCGAAGTTCGACAGCGGCGCGTTGGCGGCGATCTGGGTGGCCAGCTCGATGCCCTTCGCGAGGCCGGCGCCGTCGGCCACGCGGTAGCGGCTCAAGCCCTCGGCCTGGCCCTCGTCGGCGTCGAGCACGCGGCCGGTGAGCATCATGTCGGTCATCAGCGCCACGCCCACCAGGCGCGGCATGCGCACCGACCCGCCGCCGCCGACGAAGATGCCGCGCTGCCCTTCGGGCAGGCCATAGAAGGTGCTGTCCTCGGCGACGCGGATGTGCGCGCTGGCCGCCAGCTCGAGCCCGCCGCCGACCACCGCGCCGTGCAGCACCGCCACCACCGGCACGCGGCCGAACTGGATGGCGTCGAAACACGCATGCCAGCCGCGCGAGTGCAGCACGCCGTCGAAAACGCTGCGCTCGGACAGCTCGGCGAGATCGAGCCCGGCGCAGAAGTGCTCGCCCTCGCCGCTCAGCACCAGCGCACGCGTCTCCTGCGGCAGGTTGACGAACACGGTGTGCAACTGCGCGACCAGCGGGTCGTTCAGCGCGTTGCGCTTGGCCGGGCGCGCCAGGCGCACGTGCAGCACCGGGCCCGAGGATTCGATGCGCAGCAATGCAAGCTCGGCCATCAGGCCGGTCACGGGATGGAAGACGGCAGGCATCGGCAGGCCCTTATGTGTTTGCGATTCTGAATTACATCAACCCGACAGGAATCTGGTGCTAACCCCATGCCGTTCGTTGCTTCCCTGAGCGACTGACCAGTACTGACGCGAATCACCGCGGCAGAATGATGATTGCGCTAGTTCACAATCATAATCAACTGATCGAGCTGCGCAGCCGCCGCTGCGCCCCGCAGCTGACGCACGACCGCGGCAGTGGCAGCATTGAAGTCGCCGAGAACTTTCGAGTGCCGATGCAATGAACACCGAGCAGCTGATCGCCATCGACATGCACACGCACCTCGAGGTGTCGTGTCGCAACCCCTTCGACAGCTACGGCGAGGAGTACGACCGCGCCGCCGACAAGTACTTCCGCTCGTCCAAGCGCCCGACGATGGACGAGACGGTGGCCTTTTACCGCGAGAAGAAGATCGGCTTCGTCAACTTCACCGTCGATGCCGAGACGCAGCTCGGCCGGCGCCGCATCCCCAACGAGGAGATCGCCGACGCCGCGGCGGCCACCCCCGACATCATGATCGCCTTCGGCAGCGTCGATCCGCACAAGGGCAGGTTCGGCGCGCGCGAGGTGCGGCGGCTGATCGAGCAGCACGGCGTCAGGGGCTTCAAGTTTCACCCCACGGTGCAGGGCTTCGACCCGGCCGACCGCATGGCCTGGCCGCTGTACGAGGTGATCGCCGAGCACAAGCTGCCGGCGGTGTTCCACAGCGGGCACTCGGGCATCGGCTCGGGCATGCGCTGCGGCGGCGGCCTGCGGCTGCAGAACAGCAACCCGATGCTGCTGGAGGACGTGGCGATCGCCTTCCCCGACATGCAGATCATCGTCGCCCACCCGAGCTGGCCGTGGCAGGACGAGGCGCTGTCGCTGGCGATGCACAAGCCCAACATCTGGATCGACCTCTCGGGCTGGAGCCCGAAGTACTTTCCGCCGCAACTGGTGCAGTACGCCAACACGCTGCTGAAGGACCGCATGCTGTTCGGCAGCGACTTCCCGCTGATCCAGCCCGATCGCTGGCTGAAGGATTTCGACGAGGCGGGCTTCCGCACCGAGGTCAAGCCGCTGATCCTCAAGGAGAACGCGATGCGGTTGCTCGGCCTGGGCGCCTGAGCAGCACGACCTCAGCCGCGCCAGGTGAACGGGAACAGTGTCTGCTTGACGAAGCCGTCGGGTACGTAGTCGCCGCGCACGCCGTACGCCTGCGGCCACTGCCGATCGGATTTCACCGCGGTGCCGAACAGGTGGTCGAGGAACGCGAAGTGCGCCGCGTAGTTGCGGTCGAGCGCCTCCTCGTCCTGCGCATGGTGCCAGTGATGGAAGTTGGGCGTCACGATCAGGTGGCGCAACGGCCCCAGGCGCACGCTGACGTTGGCGTGGTTGAACACCGCCTGGAAGCCGACGATCACGATGTAGGCGTCGATCACTGCCTTGCCGAAGCCCAGCAGGTAGATCGACGCCAGCACCAGCGTGCGCGTGATCAGCACTTCGACGAGGTGCTGGCGCGAGCCGGCCAGCCAATCCATGCTCTTGACGCTGTGGTGCACCGCGTGCAGCCGCCACAGCAGCGGTACCTCGTGGTACGCGCGGTGCACCCAGTACTGCACCAGGTCGGCCACCAGCATCAGCAGCAGCAGTGCGACGACGAAGTTCAGGTTCGCCACCCAGCCGCGCAGGCCGTCGCTGGCGGCCCAGCCGAACAACTGGTGCACCGCCAGGTTGGTCGCCAGCAGCATGAAGCCGACCAGCATGTGATTGACGACGAAGTGCTGCAGGTCGGTCTGCCATTCGAGCCGGAACACCGGCTGCTCGCGCCGCAGCGCGAACAGCTTCTCGATGAAGATGAAGATCAGCGACGTACCGAGCAGGTCGAGCACGAACCAGTCGAGCCCGATGTACGGCGTGTGATCCGGGAAGTCGTTCACCGGCACCTTGCGGCCGCCGAGCAGCGCCGCCAGCGCGATCAGCGTGAACGCACCGAGCGCCAGCCAGCGCGTGCGCCCGAGCACCGCGTTGAACAACGCGAGGCCGCCGGCGAGCACCATCGACCAGTACAGCAGCTCGCGCATGAACGCCACGCTGTACTGCTGGCGCAACTGCGGCGTGGTGAGGTACTCGGGAAAGTGGAACGCCAGCACGCCGAGCAAGCACAGCGCGGCGAGGATCAGCGCGATCACGCCGGGCACCATGCCGGTGCCGCTGCGCAGCGCGCCGTGCGAACGACTCAATCGATCGAGCTTGGACAACGGGTCCATCGCGGCCTCCCTCGGGCGGCGCGATCTTACGGTTGGCCCCCTGCGTGCAGCAGGGCCGTGCGATCGACAGCCGGCCCGCGGCGTGACAGGCTGCCTCTGTGCGGCACTTGCCCGCGCCGCGGCCGCGTGCGTCGGGTCGCGGCCTGCCGCGCGCCTCAGACGCGCGTCAGCCGCACGTCGCTGCGCTCGATCTGCAGCGAGCCGTCGCCCTGTTCATCGACGTAGCGGCCGTCGGCGAGGCGGTACTCGTTGATGCCGGTGCTCTGCCATTGGTCGATCGCCACCGGCACCGATTCGTCGCGCGTCATGCGCTCGTAGCCAAAGACCTTGTACGTGTGCCCATCCGACCCGTGGGCATGGAACGATTCGAGCAGGTGCAACTTGATCTGGCCCATCGCCTGAACTCCTGTGAAGCGCCGGTTGCCGTCCCCAGTGACCGGCAACCTTCGCGCCGGGTTCCGCGGTTCTACTCCGTCGTTGCAAACGATGACAACCCCGAGCCGAATCCCGACTGTCGGCCACGGCGGCCCCGCTGCCGCATCTTCGCGGCCTCACCGCCAGAGATCGACCGCCTGGCCGCTGGCGCGCAGGCGGTCGGCGCGCGCCTGCAGGTAGCGCTGGAACTGCGGCTCGCCGCGATAGGCGCGCTGCGCCACGTAGTCGAACGCAGCGGCCAGGTGGAACGGCCGCACGTAGCCTTCGAATCG
>DASURM010000470.1:0-21081 GCA_036280035.1 Burkholderiaceae bacterium
GCCGAGGTCGCAGCCGGTCGGGTTGTGGCAGCAGGCATGCAACACCACCACGGTGCCGGCGGCCGTGGCATCGAGTGCCTGCAGCATGGCATCGAAGCGCACGCCGTGGGTTGCCGGGTCGTAGTAGGGATAGGCGGCCACCTCGAAGCCCGCCTGCGTGAACAGCGCGCGGTGATTCTCCCAGCTGGGGTCGCTGATCAGCACGCGCGCCTGCGGCTGCAGCCGCCGCAGGAAGTCGGCGGCGACCTTGAGTGCGCCGGTGCCGCCCAGGCCCTGCACGGTGGCGACGCGCTGCCCGGCGAGAGCCGGCGATGCGTCCCCGAAGGCCAATCGCTGCGCCGCCTGGTCGTACTCGGCTATGCCGTCGATCGGCAGATAGCCTCGCGCCGCGTGCGCTTCGGCCATCGCCTGCTCGGCGGCCGCCACGCACCTCAGCAGCGGCACCTTGCCGTTCTCGTCGTAGTACATCCCGACGCCGAGGTTCACCTTGTGCGGGTGAGGGTCGGCCGCAAATTGTTCCGTGATGCCGAGGATCGGGTCGCGCGGGGCCTGCTCGACGGTCGAGAACAGCGTCATGAGTGTGTGCGGGTGTACGGCTCGGCGCCGGTGGGGCCATGCGATCGCGTTGGCCGGTTGCGCTAGTCTGTCGGATTCGGCCGCGCTTGCGGCCGAGGCCCTGATTTTATTCGCTTGAACATGAACACCTCAGTTCGGCACCCGGCAGCCGGTCCGGGCGAACAAGCCGCGGCGGGCGCCGGGCACTTCGTCGAGTTCGCTGATTCGCCATTCCACCTGTTTCAGCCCTATGCCCCGGCGGGCGACCAGGCGCCGGCGATCGAGCGGCTGGTCGAAGGTGTGGCCGACGGGCTGAGCTACCAGACCCTGCTGGGCGTCACCGGCTCGGGCAAGACCTTCACGATGGCCAACGTGATCGCGCGGCTGGGGCGGCCGGCGATCGTGTTCGCGCCCAACAAGACACTGGCCGCACAGCTGTACAGCGAGTTCCGCGAGTTCTTTCCGAAGAACGCCGTCGAGTACTTCGTCAGCTACTACGACTACTACCAGCCCGAGGCCTACGTGCCGCAGCGCGACCTCTACATCGAGAAGGACAGCTCGATCAACGACCACATCGAGCAGATGCGGCTGTCGGCGACCAAGAGCCTGCTCGAGCGGCGCGACGTGGTGATCGTGGCCACCGTCAGTGCCATTTACGGCATCGGCAATCCGGGTGACTACCACAAGATGGTGATGACCATCCGTGCCGGCGACAAGATGGGCCAGCGCGACGTGATCGCCCAGCTGATCCGCATGCAGTACAGCCGCAACGAGATCGACTTCTCGCGCGGCTCGTTCAGGGTGCGCGGGGACACGATCGATGTCTTCCCGGCCGAGCACAGCGAACTGGCGCTGCGCATCGAACTGCTCGACGACGAGGTCGAGTCGCTGTCGCTGCTCGACCCGCTGACCGGTCGCGTGCGGCAGAAGATTCCGCGCTTCACGGTCTACCCGTCGAGCCACTACGTGACCCCGCGCGACCGCGTGGTGGCGGCGATCGAGACCATCAAGGTCGAGCTGCGCGAGCGGCTCGACGAGCTGGTCAAGGCCGGCAAGCTGGTCGAGGCGCAGCGGCTGGAGCAGCGCACGCGCTTCGACCTCGAGATGCTGCAGGAGGTGGGCCACTGCAAGGGCATCGAGAACTATTCGCGCCATCTGTCGGGTGCCGCGCCCGGCGAGCCGCCGCCGACGCTGGTCGACTACCTGCCCGCCGACGCCATCATGTTCCTCGACGAGAGCCACGTGCTGATCGGGCAGCTCGGCGGCATGTACAACGGCGATCGCTCGCGCAAGGAGGTGCTGGTCGAGTACGGCTTCCGGTTGCCGAGCGCGCTCGACAACCGGCCGCTGAAGTTCGCCGAGTTCGAACGCAAAATGCACCAGGCGATCTTCGTCTCGGCGACGCCGGCCGACTACGAGCGCCAGCACGCAGGCCAGGTGGTCGAGCAACTCGTGCGGCCCACCGGGCTGGTCGACCCGGCCGTCGAGGTGCGACCCGCCGCGACGCAGGTCGACGACGTGCTGCAGGAGATCCGTGAGCGTGTGCAGGTCAACGAAAGGGTGCTGATCACCACGTTGACCAAGCGCATGGCCGAGCAACTGACCGACTACCTTGCCGACAATGGGGTCAAGGTGCGCTACCTGCACAGCGACGTCGACAACCTCGAGCGCGTCGAGATCATCCGCGACCTGCGGCTGGGGGTGTTCGACGTGCTGGTGGGGATCAACCTCCTGCGCGAGGGGCTCGACCTGCCCGAGGTGTCGCTGGTGGCCATCCTCGATGCCGACAAGGAGGGCTTTCTTCGTTCCGACCGCAGCCTGATCCAGACCATCGGCCGCGCTGCGCGCCACCTCAACGGCCGGGCGATCCTCTATGCCGAGCGGGTCACCGACTCGATGCGGCGCGCGCTCGACGAGACCGAGCGCCGGCGCGAACGCCAGACGGCGTTCAACGCCGAGCAGGGCATCACCCCGCGCAGCGTGAGCAAGCAGGTGCGCGAACTGATCGACGGCGTGGTCGAGTCGCAGTCCGACAAGGCCAAGCTCAGGGGCGCTGAGGAGGCGGCCAAGGTCGAGGCGATGAGCGAGAAGGACCTTGGCAAGCGCATCAAGCTGCTCGAGCGGCAGATGCTCGAGCACGCGCGCAACCTCGAATTCGAGCAGGCCGCCCGGGTGCGCGACCAGTTGAGCCTGCTGCGCGAGCAGGCCTTCGGCGCGTCGGGCCACGACGACAACGTGGTGCCGATCGGCGGTGTGCGAGGGTCGCCGTGAGCGCGTTCAGGGTGCTGATGGTCTGCACCGGCAACATCTGCCGCTCGCCCACCGCCGAGGGCGTGTTGCGGCGCAAGCTGGTCGGCGCGGGGCTCGACCGCCTCGTGCTGGTGCAGTCGGCCGGGATGGTGGACTATCACGCTGGCTCACCGCCCGACCTGCGCGCGCAGCAGGTGGCGGCGCGGCGCGGCTACGACCTGTCGCGCCAGCGAGCCCGCAAGTTGCGGGCCGACGACTTCGAGCGTTTCGACCTGCTGCTGGGAATGGAGGCCGAGCACGTCGAGCAGATGGTTGAGTTGTGCCCAGGGTCTTTGTCCGGCCGCATCCGGCTGCTGATGGACTACTCGCCGCGGCGGCCCCGCGGCACCGAGGTACCCGATCCGTACTACGGCGCGCCGACCGGATTCGAGCGCGTGCTCGACCTGATCGAGGAAGCTTGCGATGGCCTGATCAAGGATCTGCAGGTGCGACTGGCGCCGCCGGCCTGAGCCAATGCCGACTGAAACAGTCGGCTTCCGCTATACTTGACCAAAGAGCTCGGGATTCGGGTTCTTGGCCGCCAGACCAAGCGTCGCCAGCGCGGCAAGGCTGTGAAGGAGCATCCCATGCGTTTGACCACAAAAGGACGATTCGCGGTCACGGCGATGATCGATCTGGGTCTGCGGTCCACCAACGGGCCGGTGGCCCTGGCCGCCATCAGCCAGCGCCAGCAGATTTCGCTGTCCTACCTCGAACAGCTGTTCGGCAAGTTGCGCCGCCACCAGTTGGTGGAGAGTACGCGCGGGCCGGGTGGCGGCTATACGCTCGGCCGCAAGGCCGAGGAGATTTCGGTGGCCGATATCATCGTTGCGGTCGACGAGCCGCTCGATGCCACCGGCTGCGGCGGCAAGGAGAACTGCATGGGCGAGGACACGGGCCGTTGCATGACGCACGACCTGTGGTCCAGCCTCAACCAGAAGATGATCGAGTACCTCGACTCGATCTCGCTGCGCAAGCTGGTCGACGAGCAGTTGGCCAAGGGCGTCGCGATCGAGGAGGTGCCTATCAAACGCGCCATCTCGAACGTGCCGGTGGTCAAGCCGATCAAGGTGACTGCACCCAATTCGGTTTTCGCTCTCGGCAGCGCCATGTCCAAGTGAGGGGCGTCCTGCCCCGGTGCCTTCGAGTCCAACCGAGCTTTGCCCGATGATGACCTCGCACTTCCCGATCTACATGGACTACGGCGCCACCACGCCGGTGGATCCGCGCGTCGTCGACGCGATGATTCCGTGGCTGCGCGAGCACTTCGGCAACCCCGCGTCGCGCAGCCATGCCTGGGGCTGGGAGGCCGAAGAGGCGGTGGAAAAGGCGCGCGCCCAGGTGGCGGCGCTGATCGGCGCCGACCCTCGGGAGATCGTCTGGACTTCGGGTGCGACCGAGTCCGACAACCTCGCGATCAAGGGTGCGGCGCATTTCTACGCCTCGCGTGGCAAGCACCTGATCACCGTGAAGACCGAGCACAAGGCCGTGCTCGACACGATGCGTGAACTCGAGCGGCAGGGTTTCGAGGTGACCTACCTCGACGTGCAGGAAAACGGCCTGCTCGACCTCGACCGCTTCAAGGCTGCGCTGCGGCCCGACACCATCGTGGCCTCGGTGATGTTCGTCAACAACGAGATCGGGGTGATCCAGGACGTGGCAGCGATCGGTGCGATCTGCCGCGAGCGCAACGTGATCTTCCACGTCGACGCCGCACAGGCCACCGGCAAGGTGGCAATCGACATCGCCACCCTGCCGATCGACTTGATGAGCCTGGCGTCGCACAAGACCTATGGCCCCAAGGGCATCGGCGCGCTGTACGTCCGCCGCAAGCCGCGGGTGCGCATCGAGGCGCAGATGCACGGCGGCGGTCACGAGCGCGGCCTGCGTTCGGGCACCTTGCCGACGCACCAGATCGTCGGCATGGGAGCCGCCTTCACGATCGCCAAGGCCGAGATGGGCACCGAGACCGAGCGCGTGCGCATGCTGCAGCGCCGTCTGCTCGACGGCATTGCCGATATCGAGCAGGTGTTCATCAACGGCGACCTCGAGCGACGCGTGCCGCACAACGTCAACGCGTCGTTCAACTTCGTCGAAGGCGAGTCGCTGATGATGGGCATCAAGGGTATCGCGGTGTCATCCGGATCGGCTTGCACCTCGGCGAGCCTGGAACCGAGTTACGTGCTGCGCGCGCTCGGTCGCAGCGACGAACTCGCGCACTCGAGCCTGCGCATCACGATCGGCCGCTTTACCACCGAGCACGACATCGACTATGCGGCCACCACGCTGAAGGATCGCGTTGCCAAGCTGCGCGAGCTGTCGCCGTTGTGGGAGATGTACCGCGACGGCGTCGACCTGAGCAAGATTCAGTGGGCTGCACATTGACAGCGAGATCCGCGGAGCATTGACATGGCTTACAGCAACAAGGTCATCGATCACTACGAGAACCCGCGCAACGTCGGCTCGTTCGACAAGGGCGACGCCACGGTGGGCACCGGCATGGTCGGCGCCCCGGCCTGCGGCGACGTGATGAAGCTGCAGATCAAGGTCGATCCGTCGACCGGGCTGATCGAGGATGCGCGCTTCAAGACCTACGGCTGCGGCTCGGCCATCGCGTCGAGCTCGCTGGTCACCGAGTGGGTCAAGGGCAAGACTCTGGACCAGGCGATGTCGATCAAGAACTCGCACATCGCCGAAGAGTTGGCGCTGCCGCCGGTGAAGATCCACTGCTCGATCCTGGCCGAAGATGCGATCAAGGCGGCGGTCACCGACTACAAGGCGCGCCACGATGCGGGTGCAGAAGCGAAAGTGAGCTGAGGGCCATGGCTGTCACGTTGTCCGAGTCGGCGGCCCAGCATGTCTCGCGCTATATCGCCAAGCGCGGCAAGGGCGTCGGCGTGCGCCTGGGCGTCAAGACCACGGGCTGCTCGGGCCTGGCGTACAAGCTCGAGTACGCCGACGACATCGCGCCGGAAGACCACGTGTTCGAAGAGCACGGCGTCAAGGTGCTGGTCGATCCGAAGAGCCTGCCTTACCTCGACGGCACCCAGCTCGACTTCGTGCGCGAAGGGCTGAACGAAGGGTTCAAGTTCCACAATCCGCGAGAAAAGGACCGCTGCGGCTGCGGCGAGTCGTTCCGAATCTGACGCCCGCGACGCTCGGGCCGGGTGGTCGAGCTCGACTGGTATCGCCATGAAGCTCGACGACGACGACTTCACGCTGCTTGGGCTGCCGCGCCGGTTTGCGCTCGACGAGACGGCTCTCGACGCGCGCTGGCGAGAGCTGCAGTCGCGCGTGCATCCCGATCGCTTTGCCGCCGAGGGTGCGGCGGCGCAACGGCTGGCCATGCAGTGGGCGGTGCGCGTCAACGAGGCGCACCGCCGATTGCGCAACCCACTGGCGCGTGCCAGCTACCTGTGCGAGTTGGAGGGCCATCCGGTGCAGGTGGCCGATTCGTCGCCGATGGCGCACGACGTGCTGGCTCGCCAGATGCATTGGCACGAGGCGCTGGCGGAGGCATCGCAGGTCGATGAGGTCCAGGCGCTCGACCGCGAGGTCCATGCACGGCTGATGGTTGTGCAGACCGACGTGGCCGCCGACCTCGATCAGAATCACGACCCGCGCGCTGCGCTGCCCAAGTTGCGGGAGTGGATGTTCCTGGCGAAGCTGCGCTCAGAGGTCGAGCATCGCCTGGAGAAACTGGAGAGCTGACGATGGCGCTGCTGCAGCTTTCCGAGCCCGGACAAAGCCCTGACCCGCATGCGCGGCGCGTGGCGGTGGGCATCGACCTGGGCACGACGCACTCGCTGGTCGCTGCTCTGCGGCACGGTCACGCCGTCTGCTTGGGCGACGCGCAGGGGCGTGTGCTGTTGCCATCGGTCGTGCGCTACCGTGCCGACGGCGGGATCGATGTGGGAGACGCCGCGCAGGCCATGCAACGCGTCGACCCCGAGCACACGGTTTCCTCGGTCAAGCGGCTGATGGGGCGCAAGGTCGCCGACCTGGTCGACGCCGCGCGGCTGCCCTATCGGCTGACCGACGGCGCGGGCATGGTGAACCTGTCGACGCCGCAGGGCCCGAAATCGCCGGTGGAGGTGTCGGCGCAGATCCTCGCGACGCTGCGGCAGCGGGCCGAGGATTCGTTCGACGGCGAGTTGTTCGGTGCCGTGGTCACCGTCCCAGCCTACTTCGACGACGCACAACGCCAGGCTACCAAAGACGCCGCCGGGTTGGCGGGCCTGAAGGTGCTGCGGCTGATCAACGAGCCCACCGCCGCGGCGCTCGCCTACGGCCTCGACAACGGCAGCGAGGGCCTGTATCTGATCTACGACCTCGGCGGCGGAACCTTCGATGTCTCGCTGCTGCGCCTGTCGCGCGGCCTGTTCGAGGTGGTGGCCACCGGCGGCGATTCGGCGCTCGGTGGCGATGACTTCGATCGCGCGCTCGCGGCGTGGGCGCTGACGCAGGCGAGGCTGGTTGCCGAGACAGCACACGACAAGCAAGCCGTGCTGAGTGCGGCGCGCGAGGCCAAGGAGGCGCTGACCACCCAGGCGCAGGCTCAGATCCGTGCAGCGCTCGCCGCCGGCGCGCTCGACGTGACGATCGACCGCGAGACCTTCGACCACGCGACCCGGCCATTGATCGAACGCACGATCGCCGCCGTGCGCAAGGTGATTCGCGACGCGCGCGTCGAGTTGCTCGAGGTGCAGGGCGTCGTGCTGGTCGGCGGGGCGACCCGCATGCCGGCCGTGCCGCGCGCCGTGCAGGCATACACCGGCAAACCGCCGTTGACCAACCTCGATCCCGACCAGGTGGTGGCGCTCGGTGCGGCGATCCAGGCCAACGCGCTGGCCGGCAACTCGCGCGAGGGCGAATTGTTGTTGCTCGACGTGATCCCGCTGTCGCTCGGCGTCGAGACGATGGGCGGGCTCGTCGAACGCATCATCGAGCGCAACACCACGATCCCGGTGGCCAAGGCGCAGGAGTTCACCACCTTCAAGGACGGCCAGACCGCGATGGCGATCCAAGTCGTGCAGGGCGAGCGCGAACTGGTGTCCGATTGCCGCTCGCTGGCGCGTTTCGAGCTGCGCGGCATTCCGCCGATGGCCGCCGGGGCGGCGCGCATCCGCGTCACGTTCCAGGTCGATGCCGACGGCCTGCTGTCGGTGTCGGCGCGCGAGCTGACCGCGGGAGTCGAGGCGTCGGTGGTGGTCAAGCCCAGCTACGGGCTGTCCGACGACGATGTCGCGCGCATGCTGCGCGAGAGTTTCGGCAGCGCCGAGGCCGACATGCATCAGCGCGCACTGCGCGAGGCGCGCGTCGACGCCGAACGTCTCGCGCTGGCGACCCGCTCGGCGCTGGCGGCCGACGGCGACCTGCTGGGCGAGGCCGAGCGCGCGGTCATCGACCGGCGCGTCGACGAACTGCTGGCGGTGCGTACCGGCGACGATTCGGCCGCGATCCGTGCCGCGATCGATGCGCTGGCCGATGCCACCGAAGGCTTTGCGGCTCTGCGCATGAACCGCAGCATCCGCTCGGCGTTGACCGGTCGCCGCGTCGAGGAGGTCTAAGGCCGTGCCACTGATCCGCGTCCTGCCGCATCCGGAGGTCTGCCCGCAGGGTGACACCATCGAGGCCAGCGCCGGAACGTCGGTGTGCGAAGCGCTGCTCGAACATGGCATCGCGATCGAGCATGCGTGCGAGATGAGCTGTGCCTGCACCACCTGCCATGTGATCGTGCACGAGGGCCTCGAGTCGCTCGGCGAGATGGATGAATCCGAGGAAGACCTGCTCGACCGTGCCTGGGGCCTGACGCCGACCTCGCGGCTGTCGTGCCAGGCCATCGTGTCGAACCGCGACGTGACGATCGAGATCCCGAAATACACGATCAACCAGGTCAAGGAGCGACATTGATCCGGCGCACGCCACAAACGACAGGGCCCGTCGCGACGGGCCCTGTGCAATCGGTGGCAGGCGTTCGCCGGTCAGTGCGTCGCGTTTTCGCCGTGCAGCGCGCGACGCAGCCACCCGCCCAGAGGGCCCAGCAGCCCTTGCTCATCGACGTGGTCGCGCTCGCGCAGCAGGCCACGCTCGGACAGCATCTGCAGGAACACGCGCACCTCGAGCTTGGTGGCGCCGCTGCTCTCGCACAGCTGATTGGCCGTGACGAAGCGATGCGACATGTCGCTGAGCATGCGGCGGTAGGCGATACGCTGGTACGGCGCCGGCAGTTCCGGCCAGGCCGTGAGCTTGAACTCTTTCATCGATCCCAACGGTGTTGTGCTTGGACCATCGCCCCGCATTGCGGTGGAGAGCGCGGCAAGAGTAACCGTGTGCTTGGCACACAACAAGCGCGAGGCTTCGACCTCCGGGTATGTCCTGATGGGGAGGTGTGACGGATTTCATCGGATCGATGCAATCCGGCACGCAGACACGATCGGTTACGGCTGCTGGCGATGATGAGGGTCCTGGGCATCGAGTCTTCGTGCGACGAGACCGGCGTGGCGCTGGTGACCGCACGGGGTGACGAGGTCCCGCGCTTGCTTGCGCACGCACTGCACAGCCAGGCCGAGATGCATCGCGAGTACGGTGGCGTGGTGCCCGAGTTGGCCTCGCGCGATCATGTGCGCCGCGTGCTTCCGCTGGTGCAGCAGGTGCTCGATCAGGCACCGTGCGCGCTGTCGGAGGTGGATCTCATCGCCTACACGCGCGGACCGGGGCTCGCCGGTGCGTTGCTGGTCGGCGCGGCCAGCGCCGCGGCGATGGCTGCCGCGCTGGGCAAGCCATGCTTGCCTGTGCACCACCTCGAAGGACATTTGCTGTCGCCGTTCCTGTCGGCCGATCCACCGCACTTTCCGTTCGTGGCGCTGCTGGTATCGGGTGGACATACGCAACTGATGCACGTGCGCGAGGTGGGCTGCTACGAGATGCTCGGCGAGACGGTCGACGATGCCGCCGGCGAAGCGTTCGACAAGACCGCCAAATTGCTCGGCCTGGGTTATCCCGGTGGCGCGGCGTTGGCTGCGCTGGCCGAGCATGGCCGCGCCGACGCCTATGCATTGCCGCGCCCGTTGCTGCACAGCGCCGACCTCGATTTCTCGTTCGCGGGGCTCAAGACCGCGGTCTGGCTGCAGCAGCGCAAATTGGGTCCGGAAGTCACCGACGCCGAGCGTGCCGACCTGGCCGCGTCGGCGCAGGCGGCGATCGTCGAAGTGCTGGTGAGCAAGGCGGTGCGCGCGGTGCGCGACACCGGGCTGCGGCGGCTGGTGGTTGCCGGCGGCGTCGGCGCCAACCAGTTGCTGCGTCGACGGCTCGACGAACACGCGCGGCGATGCGGCTTTCGGGTGCACTACCCGGAAGCCGCGCTGTGCACCGACAACGGCGCGATGATCGCGCTGGCCGCGGCGATGCGGCTGCAGCGCGGCGAACGCGCGCCGCTCGACTACGCGTTCGACGTGGCGCCGCGCTGGCCGCTCGACCAACTGGCGCCGCCGAGCGTGCGGGCGTTCAGTTGATCGCGATTCGCTTGACGCTGGCCTCGGCGCGCTTGGCCAGTTCGAGCTTCAGCACGCCGTTGTCGAGCTTGGCGCTCGAGCGCTCCTGGTCGATCTCCGCCGGCAGCACGAAGCTGCGGGCGTAGCTCGATGCGCTGCGCTCGCGCACCAGCACGCGGTCGCCGTCCTTGCGCTCCTGGGTCTGCTGCGCCTGCGCCTCGATCTGCACGCGGCGGCCTTCGATCGACACCTTGACGTTGTCCTTGGCGACGCCGGGCAGGTCGAGGGTCACTGTGTATGCTTGGTCGGTTTCGGCGACGTCGAGCGCCGGCGTGCGCGGCAGCGACGCCTGCGCGTCGCGGGTGAACAGGTCGTCGAGCGGAGCGCCGATCAGGCGGTCGAAGTGGCGCAGCCAATCTGCGCGGCGGTTCAGCGGAACGAGAAACATGGTGAATACCTCTTCGATGCGGCGGGTGCGACACAGCGACCCATGGCCACGAGGTGGCAGCGGCGCGCGCGATTTCAAGGGCGTTGGCCCGTCAGGCATGCGCGCTACGCCCGGCGGCGACTGCGAGCAGGAGGCTGGCGATGCGTGATCTCGTCGTGGCGATGCAGGGTTCGTGTATCCGCGAGGTGGCCGATGCCGGGCTGAAGAACCCCGACGTCCTCGCCTTCTGGTTCGGCGAGAGCGACGAGGTGACGCCGTTGCCCGTGCGCGAGGCCGCGATGCGCTCGCTCGAGCGTGGCGAAACCTTCTACGGCCACAACCTCGGTCTGCCCGAACTGCGCGAAGCCCTCGCGCGCACCATGTCGGGCCTGCACCGGCCGGTAAGCGCCGAGCGCATCGCGGTCACGAGTTCGGGCGTGAGCGCGCTGATGCTGGCGACCGAGCTGCTCGCAGGCGCTGGCGACGAGGTGGTGGCGGTGGTGCCGGTGTGGCCTAATCTGACGCAGCAGCCGGCGGTGATGGGGGCGCGCGTGCGCCGCGCCGCGCTCGCACCCGACGCCGCCGGCGTGTGGCGGCTCGATGTGCGCGCGCTGACCGAGGCGGTCACGGCGCAGACCAAGGTGCTGCTGGTCAATTCGCCCAACAACCCCACCGGGTGGACGCTGACGCGCGACGAGCAGCAGGCGCTGCTCGCGCACTGCCGACGCACCGGCACCTGGATCGTCGCCGACGAGGTGTACGAGCGCATGTGGTTCGGGGTCGGCGGCTGTGCACCGAGCTTTCTCGATCTGGCAACCCCCGATGACCGCCTGATCGTCGTTCACAGCTTTTCGAAGAGCTTCCTGATGACCGGTTGGCGGCTGGGCTGGATGGTGCTGCCCGACGGTGTGGCCACGCAGATCGGCAAGCTGATCGAGTTCAACACCTCGTGCGCGCCGGAGTTCGTGCAGCGCGGCGGGCTCGCCGCGTTGGCATTGGGTGATTCGTTCGTCGAGGGCCTGGTGCAGCGACTGCGCACGTGTCGCGACCTGCTGCTGACGCAACTGCGCCAGCTGCCCGGCGTGACGGTGGCGGTTCCCGACGGCGGCCTGTACGTGTTTCTGAGGGTCGAAGCGCAGGCCGACTCGCTGGCGCTGGCCAAGCGGCTCGTCGCCGAGCACGGCCTCGGGCTCGCGCCCGGCATCGCCTTCGGCCCCGAAGGCGAAGGCTGGCTGCGCTGGTGCTTCGCGTCGCGCGATCCTGCGCGGCTGACCGAGGGGGTGGCCAGGCTCGCCCGTGCGCTGGGTCTATAATTCGTCCTTCGTTTCCCCAGGGTGTTCGCACCTTGCGGCGCACGACAGCACGGCGCAGGTCGGTTTCACCTGCCGCCGCAAGTGGCAACTGAAACCGCTTCCGGCTCAAGCCAGCGCGGGCGGTTTCACGCATCGAGGAATCGTTCATGTCGATGGCAGCCGGCCAAAAGGCCGAGATCGTCAGGTCCCACGCGCGCGGCGCCAAGGACACCGGCTCCCCCGAAGTTCAAGTGGCGTTGCTCACCGCACGCATCAACGAACTGACTCCGCATTTCAAGACCCACCTGAAAGACCATCACGGGCGCCGCGGGCTGCTCAGAATGGTGAGCCGGCGGCGCAAGCTGCTGGACTACTTGAAGGACAGCGACGCCGAACGCTATTCGGCACTGATCCAAAAGCTCGGCCTGCGCAAATAGGCCGGCTGTTCGTTCGGGGCTCGTTGCGTTCGCATCGCGGCGGGCTCCGATCCCGGAGCGAGGCACCCATCTTGGCGCTGCTGTGTCATTCCAACGAGGCTCGGTTCGCGAGCCACGCTGGAATGGCATCGCGCCGTCGTGCCCCACCGCTCCCGGTCTGCATGCCGCCGTACCGCGCATGCGCATCTGGAGACAATCCATGAGCCTGTTCAACAAGGTCAGCAAGACATTCCAATGGGGCCCGCACCGCGTGGCGCTCGAAACCGGCGAGGTCGCTCGCCAGGCCGGCGGCGCAGTCGTCGTCAACATCGACGACACCGTGGTGTTGGCCACCGTGGTTGCCGCCAAGAGCGCGAAGGCGGGGCAGGACTTCTTCCCGTTGACGGTCGACTACATCGAGAAGACCTACGCCGCGGGCAAGATCCCTGGCAGCTTCTTCAAGCGCGAGGGCCGCCCGAGCGAGCTCGAGACGCTGACCTCGCGCTTGATCGATCGCCCGATCCGCCCGCTGTTCCCCGATGGCTTCTTCAACGAAGTGCAGGTCGTCGTTCACGTACTCAGCCTGAACCCCGAGGTGCAGGCCGACATAGCCGCGATGATCGGTTCGTCGGCGGCGCTGGCGATCTCGGGCATTCCGTTCAACGGGCCCATCGGCGCGGCGCGGGTCGGCTACGTCAACGGGCAGTACGTGCTCAACCCGGGCAAGACGGAACTCGCGGACTCGAAGCTCAACCTGGTGGTGGCCGGTACCGAGGCCGCCGTGCTGATGGTCGAGTCCGAGGCCGACCAACTGCCCGAAGAAGTGATGCTCGGCGCCGTGATGTATGGCCACGATCAGGCCAAGGTCGCGATCGAAGCCATTCACGAGTTGGTGCGCGACGCCGGCAAGCCGGCCTGGAACTGGCAGGCGCCGCCGAAGGACGAGGCCTTCATCGCCAAGGTCACCGCGCTCGGCGAAGACAAGCTGCGCGCCGCCTACCAGATCCGCAGCAAGCAGGCGCGCACGCAGGCTTGCCGCGAGGCATACGCCTTCGCCAGCGCCGCATTGACCGAAGAGGGCGTGAGCTTCGACCCAGTCAAGGTCGAAAGCCTGTTGTTCGAGATCGAGTCGCGCATCGTGCGCGGCCAGATCCTCGCCGGCGAGCCGCGCATCGACGGCCGCGACACGCGCACCGTGCGCCCGATCGAGATCCGCGCCGGCGTGCTGCCGCGCACGCACGGCTCGGCGCTGTTCACCCGCGGCGAGACGCAGGCGCTGGTGACCGCGACGCTGGGCACCGAGCGCGACGCGCAGCGCATCGACGCGCTGGCCGGCGAGTACGAAGACCGCTTCATGCTCCACTACAACATGCCGCCGTTCGCCACCGGCGAGACCGGCCGCGTCGGCAGCCCCAAGCGGCGCGAGATCGGCCACGGCCGCCTGGCCAAGCGCGCGCTGATCGCGTGCCTGCCGAGCAAGGACGAGTTTCCGTACACGATGCGCGTGGTCAGCGAGATCACCGAGAGCAACGGCTCGTCGTCGATGGCCTCGGTGTGCGGCGGCTGCCTCAGCCTGATGGACGCCGGCGTGCCGATGAAGGCGCACGTCGCCGGCATCGCGATGGGCCTGATCAAGGAAGCCAATCGCTTCGCGGTGCTGACCGACATCCTCGGCGACGAGGATCACCTCGGCGACATGGATTTCAAGGTGGCGGGCACCGGCGCCGGCGTCACCGCACTGCAGATGGACATCAAGATCCAGGGCATCACCAAGGAGATCATGCAGGTCGCACTGGCGCAGGCCAAGGAGGCGCGGCTGCACATCCTGGCCAAGATGGTCGAGGCGGTGGGCGGCGCACGCGCCGACGTGTCGCAGTTCGCGCCGCGCCTGTACACGATGAAGATCAACCCGGAGAAGATCCGCGACGTCATCGGCAAGGGCGGCGCCACCATTCGCGCGTTGACCGACGAGACCGGCTGCACGATCGACATCGCCGAAGACGGCACGATCACCATCGCCTCGGTCGACGCCGACAAGGCCGCCTTCGCGAAGAAGCGCATCGAGGAGATCACCGCCGACGTCGAAGTGGGCAAGGTCTACGAAGGCCCGATCACCAAGATCCTCGACTTCGGCGCGCTGGTGAACCTGCTGCCCGGCAAGGACGGCCTGCTGCACATCAGCCAGATCGCGCACCACCGCGTCGAAAAGGTCACCGACGTGCTGAGCGAGGGCCAGGTCGTCAAGGTCAAGGTGTTGGAGACCGACGACAAGGGCCGCGTCAAGCTGTCGATGAAGGCGCTGCTCGAACGACCCGAAGGCATGGAAGACTACGACCGCGGCGATCGTCCGCCGCGGCGCGAGCGTGGCGAACGTGGCGAACGTGGCGAACGGGGTGACCGCGGCGATCGCCCGCCGCGCCGCGAGCGCGAACCGCGAGAGCCCGTGGAGCAGGGCGTCGAAGCGGCCCAGGAACCGCAGTCGCCGCCTCCTTCTCAGCCTCAATAGGCGCACGTCGAAGCATGAAGGCGGTCCAACTCGAGAGCTTCGGTGGCCCGGAGGTGCTGGTGCTGGCCGAGCGGCCCGATCCGGTGGCTGCGGCCGGCGAGGTGCTCGTGCGCGTCGCCGCCTCGGGCGTCAATCGACCCGACGTGCTGCAGCGCAAGGGTGCCTATGCACCGCCGCCCGGCGCGTCGGACCTGCCGGGTCTGGAACTCGCCGGCGAGATCACCGGTGGTGACGCAGCGGCCATGAAGGCCGCGGGCTTCGAGGTGGGCGACCGGGTCTGCGCGCTGGTCGCCGGTGGCGGCTACGCAGAGCTGGCTGTCGCGCCGGTCTCGCAATGCCTGCCGGTCCCCGAGGGCTTGAGCGACATCGAGGCGGTCGGCCTTCCCGAAACCTTCTTCACCGTGTGGTCCAACGTGTTCGACCGCGGCGGCCTGAAGTCGGGCGAGACCCTGCTCGTGCACGGCGGCACCAGCGGTATCGGCGTCACCGCGATCCAGCTCGGCAAGGCGTTCGGCGCGCGCGTGATCGTCACCGCGGGCAGCGCCGACAAGTGCAAGGCCTGCCTGCAGATCGGCGCCGATGCGGCGATCAACTACAAGGAGCAGGACTTCGTCGACGAGGTCAAGCGCCTCACCGATGGCCGCGGTGCCGACGTCGTGCTCGACATGGTCGCCGGTCCCTACGTCGCGCGCGACGTGCAGTGCCTGGCCGACGACGGCCGCATCGTGATCATCGCGGTGCAAGGCGGCGTGAAGAGCGAATTCAACGCCGGCGATGTGCTGCGCCGTCGACTCACGATCACCGGCTCGACGCTACGTCCGCGGCCCGAGGCGTTCAAGGCGCGAATCGCGGCGTCGCTGCGCGCCAAGGTCTGGCCGCTGATCGAAGCCGGACGCATCAAGCCGATGGTGCACCGCGTGTTCGACGCGTCGCAGGCCGCAGCTGCCCACCGGCTGATGGAGTCGGGTGAGCACGTCGGCAAGATCGTCCTGCGTTGGTAGGTGGGTGTCATGCAGCGCAAACTGGTGGTCGGGAACTGGAAGATGCACGGCAGCCGCGCGGCCAACGAGCCGCTGCTGGCCGCGATCGCACAGGCTCGGCCCTACGTCTGCGAAGTCGCGGTATGCGTGCCGTTTCCCTACCTTGCCGAGGTCGCGCTGGCGTTTGCCGGTGGCGACCTGCGCTGGGGCGCGCAGGATTGCTCGGCGCACGAGCAGGGTGCGTACACCGGCGAGGTGTCGGCCGCGATGCTGGCCGAGTTCGGTTGCCGCTACGCGATCGTCGGGCACTCCGAGCGCCGCCAGTACCACCGCGAGAGCGACCAGTTGGTCGCCGACAAGGCCAAGGCCGCGCTGGCCAGGGGCGTGACGCCGATCGTCTGCGTCGGCGAAAGCCTCGCGCAGCGCGACGCCGGCGACACCGACGAGGTCGTCAAACGGCAGTTGTCGGCCGTCATCCACACGCTCGCACACTGCGCGGGCGAGATCGTCGTCGCCTACGAGCCGGTGTGGGCCATCGGCACCGGCCGCACCGCCACGCCCGAGCAGGCGCAGGCGGTGCACGCGCTGCTGCGCGCGCAACTGCACGCCGCCACCGGGCACGCCCAACGGACAAGAATCCTCTACGGCGGCAGCGTCAAGCCCGAGAACGCGCGCTCTCTGTTCGCGCAGCCCGATATCGATGGCGGGCTCGTCGGTGGGGCGTCGCTGAAGGCCGACGAATTCATCGCCATCTGCCGCGCCGCCGGCTGACGTCGCGCCGCCTCGCCGCACCCCGGAGCTCCCGTCTCATGCAACTGTTGACCAACATCGTGCTGATCGTGCAGATCGTGTCTGCGGTGGCGATGATCGGCCTCGTCCTCATCCAGCACGGCAAGGGAGCCGACATGGGGGCTTCGTTCGGCAGCGGCGCGTCGGGCAGTCTGTTCGGCGCCACCGGGAGCGCGAACTTCCTGTCGCGCTCGACCGCGGCCTGCGCCACCATCTTCTTCATCTGCACGCTGATGCTGGCGTTCGTTTCGGTCGGCGGCAGGACGCGCGGCGGCGACACGGTGCTCGACCGGCCCGCTGCCGCCAGTGCGCCGGCACCCGCCGCCTCGGGCCCGGTGATACCGGGGGCGGTGATCCCCGGTGCGGCGCAGCCGGCGATCCCGGCCGCGGCGCCGGCATCGCGCTAGGAGCGCGTCGGCACACGGCCTCGGCGCACGGCGGCGGCGCACGCAGGCGCGCGTCGGCCGGCGACAACGGACGCGCATGCGAAAGCCATTAGAATCACCGGCTGTTCAGGGGCCTGTCCTCGAGGCCTTTGACAGGCAAATCGGGCGCTCGTGACCGCTGTGCCGACGTGGTGAAATTGGTAGACACGCTATCTTGAGGGGGTAGTGGCGAAAGCTGTGCGAGTTCGAGTCTCGCCGTCGGCACCAACGATTCGACTCAGAGGCGACACGCGGGCGCTCCGACACACACGAACATGGATCTGCAACCCTACCTGAGCGTGATGCTGTTCATCCTGGTGGGGGTTGCCGTCGGCGTGGCGCCGCAGCTGATCGGTTTCGCGTTCGGCCCCAACCGACCCGACGCACAGAAGAACAGCCCCTACGAGTGCGGCTTCGAGGCGTTCGAAGACGCGCGCATGAAGTTCGACGTTCGCTACTACCTGGTGGCGATCCTGTTCATCCTGTTCGATCTCGAGATCGCCTTCCTCTTCCCGTGGGCAGTGGCCCTCAAGGAGATCGGTGCCCCCGGCTTCTGGGCGATGATGATCTTCCTGGCCATTCTGGTGGTGGGCTTCTTCTACGAGTGGAAGAAGGGCGCCCTCGACTGGGAGTGATCTGGCTATGGGCATCGAAGGCGTCCTCAAGGAAGGCTTCGTCACCACCTCGGTCGACAAGCTGATCAACTGGTCGAAGACCGGCTCGCTGTGGCCGATGACCTTCGGGCTGGCCTGCTGCGCGATCGAGATGATGCATGCCGCCGCGTCGCGCTACGACATCGACCGCTTCGGCATGCTGTTCCGCCCGAGCCCTCGCCAGAGCGATCTGATGCTCGTCGCCGGCACGCTGTGCAACAAGATGGCGCCGGCGCTGCGCAAGGTGTACGACCAGATGGCCGAGCCGCGCTGGGTGATCAGCATGGGGTCGTGCGCCAACGGCGGCGGCTACTACCACTACAGCTACTCGGTGGTGCGCGGCTGCGACCGCATCGTGCCGGTCGACGTCTACGTGCCCGGCTGCCCGCCGACCGCCGAGGCGCTGCTGTACGGCATCTTGCAGCTGCAGGCCAAGATCCGTCGCGAGAACACCATCGCGCGCACCTGACCGAATGAGCCGACTCGACACCTTGCAGCAATCGCTGCAGAACATTCTCGGCGCGAGCATCAAGCACCTGGTGCGCGATCGCGGCGAGATCACGGTCACCGTCGCCGCCGCCGACTATCCCGGTGCCGCCCGCACCCTGCACGAACACCCGGAGCTGAAGTTCGAGCAGTTGATCGACCTGTGCGGTGTCGACTATGCGAGCTACCGCAACCAGCCTTGGGACGGTCCGCGCTACTGCGTGGTGCTGCACCTGCTGTCGATCACCCACAACTGGCGCGTCCGCCTGAAGGTGTTCGCCCCCGACGACGATGTGCCGGTGGTGGCTTCGGTGACCGAGGTCTGGAACGGCGCCAACTGGTTCGAGCGCGAGGCGTTCGACCTCTACGGCATCGTCTTCGAGGGCCACCTCGACCTGCGCCGCATCCTCACCGACTACGGCTTCATCGGCCACCCGATGCGCAAGGACTTCCCGGTCTCCGGCCACGTCGAGATGCGCTACGACGCCGAGGCCAGGCGCGTCATATACCAGCCGGTGACGATCGAGCCGCGCGAGATCACACCGCGCGTGGTGCGCGAAGAGAAGTACGGCGGCGGGATGTAGTCATGCCCGAGATCAAGAACTACACCCTCAATTTCGGACCCCAACACCCCGCCGCCCACGGCGTGCTGCGCCTGGTGCTGGAGCTCGATGGCGAGGTCATCCAGCGTGCCGACCCGCACATCGGGCTGCTGCACCGCGCGACAGAGAAGCTGGCCGAACACCGGACGTTCATCCAGGCGCTGCCGTACATGGATCGGCTCGACTACGTGTCGATGATGTGCAACGAGCACGCCTACTGCCTGGCCGTCGAGAGGCTGCTGGGGATCGAGGTGCCCGAGCGTGCGAAGTACATCCGCGTGATGTTCGACGAGTTGACGCGCCTCCTCAACCACCTGCTGTGGCTGGGCGCACACGGGCTCGACTGCGGCGCGATGAACGTCCTCATCTACTGCTTCCGCGAGCGCGAAGACATCCTCGACATGTACGAGGCGGTATCGGGGGCGCGCATGCACGCGGCGTACTTCCGCCCGGGCGGCGTCTACCGCGACCTGCCCGACACCATGCCGCAGTACAAGCCCAGCCGCATCCGCAGCGAACGCGCGATCAAGGCGCTCAACGAGAACCGCCAGGGCTCGCTGCTGGACTTCATCGACGACTTCACCCGGCGATTTCCCACCTACGTCGACGAATACGAGACCCTGCTCACCGACAACCGCATCTGGAAGCAACGCACCGTGGGCATCGGCGTCGTGACTCCAGAGCGCGCATTGAACCTCGGCCTCACAGGCCCGATGCTGCGCGGCTCGGGCATCGCGTGGGATCTGCGCAAGCACCAGCCCTACGAGGTCTACGACCGCATGGATTTCGACGTGCCGCTGGGCACCAACGGCGACACCTACGACCGCTACCTGGTGCGGGTCGAGGAGATGCGTCAGGCCAACCGCATCGTGCGCCAGTGCGTCGACTGGCTGCGCACGCACGACGGCCCGGTGATCACCGACAACCTGAAGGTCGCGCCGCCGCCGCGCGTCGACATGAAAACCAACATGGAAGAGCTGATCCACCACTTCAAGCTCTTCACCGAAGGCATGCACGTGCCCGAGGGCGAGGCCTACGCCGCGGTCGAGCACCCGAAGGGCGAGTTCGGCATCTACATGGTCAGCGACGGCGCCAACAAGCCCTACCGCATGAAGATCCGCCCGCCCGGCTTCGTGCACCTGGCGGCATTCGACGAGATGTGCCGCGGCCACATGATCGCCGACGCGGTGGCGATCATCGGCACGATGGACATCGTGTTCGGCGAGGTCGATCGATGAGCGCCGCGCCGATGCTGAGCGAGGCCACCAAGGCGCGCTTCGCGCGCGAGGTCGCCAAGTACCCCGCCGACCAGAAGCAGTCGGCGGTGATGGCCTGCCTGGCGATCGTGCAGCAGGAGCAGGGCTGGGTCAGCGTCGAGGCCGAAGAGGCGGTGGCGGCCTACCTCGGCATGCCCCCGATCGCGGTGAGCGAGGTCACCACCTTCTACAACATGTACAACCGGCAGCCGGTGGGCCGATTCAAGCTCAACGTCTGCACCAACCTGCCGTGCCAGCTGCGCAACGGCCAGCACGCGCTCGAGCACCTGTGCCGCAAGCTCGGCGTCGAGGAGGGCGGCACCACGGCCGACGGCCTGTTCACGGTGCAGAAGAGCGAGTGCCTCGGCGCCTGCGCCGACGCACCGGTGCTGCTGGTCAACGACCGCCAGATGGTGAGCACCATGAGCGACGCACGACTGGACGACCTGGTCGACACCCTGAAGGCGAGCGCCAAGTGATCTCGTTGCCCGATCTGTCGAAGTTCCAGGCCAGCGGCCGCGAAACCTGCTTTCATGGCCGGCACATTGGCGCGCAGATCTATGCTGGGTTGAATGGCAGCAACTGGCGCCTGCGCGATTACGAGGCCCGGGGCGGCTACACGGCGCTGAGGAAGATGCTCGCCAAGGACGGCGGCCTCACGCCCGAGCAGGTGGTGGCCGAGGTCAAGGCCTCGGCCCTGCGTGGCCGCGGCGGTGCGGGCTTTCCCACCGGGCTCAAGTGGAGCTTCATGCCGCGCGCGCTGCCGGTGCAGAAGTACCTGGTGTGCAACTCCGACGAAGGCGAACCCGGCACCTGCAAGGATCGCGACATCCTCGCCTACAACCCGCACATCGTGATCGAAGGCATGGCCATCGCGGCCTATGCGATGGGCGCCTCGGTCGGCTACAACTA
>DASURM010000471.1:0-7304 GCA_036280035.1 Burkholderiaceae bacterium
GCTGGCAGAATGCGCCGGCGCTCGGCGCGCGCGGCCGCTGAGCGAGAGGCCGCGACAAGAAATCATGCACAGCGGCGTATCGGCTCGGACTGAGGAGTTCAGTTTCATGGCGTTGCGGATCGGAGTCCCCAAAGAAACGGCTGCGGGCGAGAAGCGCGTGGCCACTGTTCCGGACGTGGTGGAGAAGCTCGCAAAGTTGGGCTTCTCGGTGGCCGTGCAAAGCGGCGCGGGCGATGCCGCGAACTTCGCCGACGATACCTACCGCGCCGCCGGTGCCGAGGTGGTGGGCTCGGTGGCCGAGCTGTGGGCCAAGGCCGACATCGTGTTCAAGGTGCGCCCCCCGAGCACCGACGAAGTGGGCCTGATGCGCGAGGGCGGCACGCTGATCGGCTTCGTCTGGCCGGCACAGAACCCCGATTTGATGCAACAGCTCGCGGCCAAGAAGGCCACCGTGCTGGCGATCGATTGCCTGCCGCGGCAGTTGTCGCGCGCGCAGAAGATGGACGCGCTGACCTCGATGGCCGGCATCAGCGGCTACCGCGCGGTGATCGAGGCGGCCAACGCGTTCGGCCGCTTCTTCAACGGCCAGATCACCGCCGCCGGCAAGATCCCGCCGGCCAAGGTGTTCATCGCCGGCGCCGGTGTGGCCGGGCTGGCGGCTATCGGCACCGCGGCGAACCTGGGCGCCGTCGTTCGCGCCAACGACACCCGCGCCGAAGTGGCCGACCAGGTGGTGTCGCTCGGCGGCGAGTTCGTCAAGGTCGATTTCGAGGAAGAAGGCTCCGGCGGCGGCGGCTACGCCAAGGTGATGAGCGAGGGCTTCCAGACCGCGCAGCGCGCGATGTACGCCAGCCAAGCCAGGGACGCCGACATCATCATCACGACCGCGCTGATCCCGGGCAAGCCAGCGCCCAAGCTGATCAGCGCCGAGATGGTCAAGAGCATGCGACCTGGCAGCGTGATCGTCGACATGGCCGCCGAGCAGGGCGGCAACTGCGAGCTCACAGTGCCAGGCGAGGCCGTGGTCCGCCACGGCGTCACGATCATCGGCTACACCGACCTGGCCAGCCGGCTGGCCAAGCAGAGCTCCACGCTGTACTCGACCAACCTGCTGCGCGTGATCGAAGAGCTGTGCAAGGCCAAGGACGGCACGATCGACGTCGACTTCGACGATGACGCGATCCGCGGCCTCACGGTGCTGCGCGAAGGTGAGGTCACCTGGCCGGCACCGCCGCCCAAGCTGCCGGCCTTGCCGCCCAAGCCCAGCGCCGCAGCGATCGCTGCGCCCGCGGCCAAGGGGCACGGCCATGGGGCCGGCGAACCGATGTCGGGCAAGGCGCTGGCTATCGTGTTCGTCGTCGGCGCCCTGCTGTTCGCGCTGGTGGGGCTGTACGCGCCGATCTCGTTCCTGGCGCACTTCACGGTGTTCGTGCTGGCCTGTTTCGTCGGCTACATGGTGATCTGGAACGTCACGCCGGCGCTGCACACGCCGCTGATGAGCGTGACCAACGCGATCTCGTCGATCATCGCCATCGGCGCGCTGATCCAGATCGCGCCGCCGCTGCTGGGTGCCGGTGCGGATCGGCCGGGCGGGCTGATCCTGCTGCTGGCGGTGATCGCGCTGGCGCTCACCGGCGTCAACATGTTCGGCGGCTTCGCGGTCACGCGGCGCATGCTGGCGATGTTCCGCAAGTAGGGAGGCGACCATGACTTCGAGCCTCGCCACCGTCTCCTACATCGGCGCCACGATCCTGTTCATCCTGAGCCTGGGCGGCCTGTCCAACCCCGAGACCGCGCGCCGCGGCAACCTGTTCGGCATCATCGGCATGGTCATCGCCGTGCTGGCCACGGTGTTCGGGCCGCGCGTCACGCCGGGCGGCTATGCGTGGATCGTCGGCGCGCTCGTCGTCGGCGGTGCGGTGGGCCTGTTCGCCGCCAAGAAGGTCCGGATGACGCAGATGCCGGAGCTGGTGGCGGCGATGCACAGCCTGGTCGGCCTGGCCGCGTGCCTGGTGGGCTTCGCGAGCTACGTCGACACCTCCACCGTGTTCCCGACCGAGGCCGAGAAGGCGATCCACGAGGTGGAGATCTACGTCGGCATCCTGATCGGTGCGATCACGTTCTCGGGCTCGGTGATCGCCTTCGGCAAGCTCTCGGGCAAGATCGGCGGCAAGCCGCTGCTGCTGCCGGCGCGCCACTGGATCAACCTGATCGGTTTGCTGGTGGTGATCTGGTTCGGCCGCGAGTTCCTGCACGCGCCGAGCATCTCGGCCGGCATGACGCCGCTGGTCGTGATGACGGTGATCGCGCTGCTGTTCGGCATCCACATGGTGATGGCCATCGGCGGTGCCGACATGCCGGTGGTGGTGTCGATGCTCAACAGCTACTCGGGCTGGGCCGCCGCGGCCACCGGCTTCATGCTCAGCAGCGACCTGCTGATCGTGGTGGGCGCGCTGGTGGGTTCCTCCGGCGCTATCCTGAGCTACATCATGTGCCGCGCGATGAACCGCAATTTCGTCAGCGTGATCGCCGGCGGCTTCGGCACCGGCGGCGGCGCACCGGCCGCCGGCGCGGCGCAGCCGGCCGGCGAGGTCACGCCGATCAGCGCGGCCGAGACCGCCGAACTGCTGCGCGAGGCCAAGAACGTGGTCATCGTGCCCGGCTACGGCATGGCGGTGGCGCAGGCCCAGCACACGGTGTTCGAGATCACCAAGCTGCTGCGCGAGAAAGGCGTCAACGTGCGCTTCGGCATCCACCCGGTGGCCGGCCGCATGCCCGGCCACATGAACGTGCTGCTGGCCGAGGCCAAGGTGCCGTACGACATCGTGCTCGAGATGGACGAGATCAACGCCGATTTCCCCGACACCCATGTCTCGATGGTGATCGGCGCCAACGACATCGTGAACCCCGCCGCGCAGGAAGACCCCACGAGCCCGATCGCCGGCATGCCGGTGCTCGAGGTGTGGAAGGCCAGGACCTCGATCGTGATGAAGCGCAGCATGGCCAGCGGCTACGCCGGCGTCGACAACCCGCTCTTCTACAAGGACAACAACCGCATGCTGTTCGGCGATGCGAAGAAGATGCTCGAAGAGGTGCTGGCCGCGCTGAGGGGGTGAAGGCGACGCGCCGCTGCCGCGCGTTCGGCGGTCCGGGGCCGGTGCACGGATCCGGGCGCTCCTGCGCCTCGGGCGGATCGGGATGATCCCGGGCGCTATCGAATCCCCTGATCGAGATCCTTGCATGCGGCCCGCAGAATCGGCTGCGAGAGCAGGAGCGCCGCATGGAGAAGATCTGGCTGAAGCAGTACCCCGCGGGCGTGCCGCCGCAGATCCGGGTCGATCTGTATCCGTCGCTGGTGGCGCTGATGGAGGAGAGCTTCGGCAAGTATCGCAAGCTGCCGGCCTACCTGTTCATGGGCAAGACCGTCACCTTCAGCCAGGTCGACGACGCGTCGCGCGCGTTTGCCGCCTACCTGCAGTCGCTCGGCATGGACACGGGCGACCGCGTCGCGGTGATGCTGCCCAACGTGCCGCAGTACCCGGTGGCGGTGGCGGCGATCCTGCGCGCGGGCTACGTGGTGGTCAACGTCAACCCGCTGTACACGCCGCGCGAACTCGAGCACCAGCTCAAGGATTCGGGCGCCAAGGCGATCGTGATCCTGGAGAACTTCGCGGCCACGCTGGCGCAGGTGATCGACGCGGTGCCCACCAAGAAGGTGGTGCTGGCGGCGATGGGCGACATGCTGGGCCTGCTGAAGGGCAGCATCGTCAACTACGTCGTGCGCAGCGTGAAGAAGATGGTGCCGCCGTTCTCGCTGCCGCAGACGGTGCGCTTCAACGAAGCGTTGGGACAGGGCCGCCGCAGATCCTACACGCCACCGAAGATCGGGCCCGACGACATCGCGGTGTTGCAGTACACCGGCGGCACTACCGGCGTCAGCAAGGGTGCGGTGCTGCTGCATCGCAACCTGGTGGCCAACGTCCTGCAGTCCGAAGCGTGGTACCAGCCGGCGCTCAAGAAGATCCCCGCCGGCGAGCAGATCGTCACCGTGTGCGCGCTGCCGCTGTACCACATCTTCGGCTTCAACACCAACATGATGCTCAGCATGCGCATGGGCGGCAGCAACATCCTGATCCCGAATCCGCGCGACCTGCCGGCGGTGCTGAAGGAGCTTTCGAAGCAGAAGTTCCACAGCTTTCCGGCGGTCAACACGCTGTTCCTGGCGCTGGCCAACCACCCGGATTTCGACAAGGTCGACTGGAGTTCGCTGAAGATCAGCGTCGGCGGCGGCATGGCGGTGCAGCAAGCCACCGCGCGGCTGTGGCTCGAGAAGACCGGCTGCCCGATCTGCGAAGGCTACGGCCTGTCGGAGACCAGCCCATCGGTCACCTGCAATCCGGTCGATTCCACCGCGTACTCGGGCAACATCGGGCTGCCGCTGCCCAACACCGAGCTGGCGCTGCTCGACGACGACGGCCACGAGGTACCGATGGGCACCGCGGGCGAGATCGCGATCCGCGGCCCGCAGGTGATGGCCGGCTACTGGCAGCGGCCCGAGGAAACTGCCAAGGCGATGACGGCCGACGGCTACTTTCGCAGCGGCGACATCGGCCTGGTCGACGAGCGCGGCTACTTCCGCATCGTCGACCGCAAGAAGGACATGATCCTGGTGAGCGGCTTCAACGTCTACCCCAACGAGATCGAAGACGTGCTGACCCAGATGCCCGGCGTGCTCGAGGCGGCGGCGGTCGGCATCGCCGACGCCAAGGCCGGCGAGGCGGTGAAGGTGGTGATCGTCAAGCGCGACCCCGCGCTCACCGAGGCCGCCGTGCGCGCCTATTGCGAGGCCAACCTCACCGGCTACAAGCGGCCCAAGGTGGTGGAGTTCCGCAAAGACCTTCCGAAGACCCCGGTCGGCAAGGTGCTGCGCCGCGAGCTGCGCGAGAAGGTCCCACCCCCGTAGCGGCCTGGCGGCCGCCGCTGGAGCGGCGCAGACACTCGCGCGTGGGACACTCGCCCCTGTGCCGGCGCCGCGAATTCATGTCGATCAACCGCTGGAGCCCGGCATGGAGCTGGCGCTCGGCGCCCACGGTACGCGCCATGTCCAGGTGCTGCGGCTGCAGCCGGGCGACGCGCTGACGCTGTTCGACGGCCGCGGCGGCCAGTGGGGCGGCACGATCACCGCGATGTCGCGGCGCGAGGTGCGCGCGCGGCCGCTGCACCACGAAGGCATCGAGCGCGAGCTGTCGACCCACATCACGCTGGCCGTGGGCATGCCGGCCAACGAGCGCATGGATGGGCTGCTCGAGAAGGCTACCGAGCTGGGCGCGGCGGCGATCCAGCCGCTGGTGTGCGAGCGCTCGGTGCTGCGCGTGGCGGGCGAGCGCGCGCTGCGCAAGGCCGCGCACTGGCATGCGGTCGCAGTGGCGGCATGCGAGCAGTGCGGTCGCAACCGCGTGCCCGCGATCGGCGAGCCGGTCGGTCTGATCGAGTGGCTGCGCTCGCCGGCAGCCGCGACCGACGCGGCGCGCTGGCTGCTGTCGCCGGGCGTTGCGCGGCCCTGGCCGCCGACGCGCGAGCGCACCGCGCGCGTGCTGCTGCTCAGCGGCCCCGAGGGCGGCTTCACGGTACAGGAGGAAGCGGCCGCGCTTGCAGCCGGCTTCGTCGCCTGCTCGCTGGGTGCGCGCGTGCTGCGCGCCGATACCGCGCCGCTGGCTGCGCTCGCCTGGCTGGCCCTCGAAACCGGATGATCGATCCCCGCGCTCGCGCGGCTGGTGGCCCCCGATGGGTCGCCGGCGGATCGCGAGCGGCCCTGCACCGACATGAATCGCAATCTGCGACCAGGCGAGCGCACCACGGCGCAGGCGACGATGGACACCAGCGTGATGACGACGATGGCGATCACCTCGTTCAGTTCGGGCGCGCTGGTGACCACCGGCAGCTGGATGTGGATGAACCTCGGCTCGCTGGTGCCGCTGGCCGGGATGGCGCTGGCGCTGGCGTGGCTGGCGCGCATCCGCGGGCGCGCGCGGGCCGCTCAGGCCTGAGTCACGGGGCCAGCGCCGGTGTCGCTGCGCTCGCGCATCGAGCCGGCGACGAGGTCGAAGCGGAACAGGCGGCACTCGATCGGTCCGTTCCACAGCGGCACGCGGCGCGACTCTTTCAGCCGCATCAGCGCCGGCAACTTCGCGTCGGGGCTCAGCACCCAGGCGGTCCAGCCGGCGTAGTGGCGCTTCCAGTGCGCGGCGAGCGCCGCGAAGAAGCTGCGCATGTCGGGGGCGCCCTGCACCTGCTCGCGCGCCGGCCGTGGCGCCGCGCCGTGCCCCTTGGGCGCGAGGCGCTCGCCGTACGGCGGGTTGAGGATCATCGTGCCGCGTGCGGCCGGCGGCGGACGCTGCAGCATGTCGCCGGCCTTGAATTCGATCGCCGGCGCCACGCCGGCGCGCTCGGCGTGGCGGCGTGCGAAGTCGGTCATGCGGAACGACACGTCGCCGGCGAAGATCGGCACCGCGCTGGCGTGCACGCGGGCCTTGGCGGCAGAGACCATCTCGCGCCACGCGGCGCCGTGGTCGCGAAACGGCTGCAGCCGCTCGAACGCGAAGCGGCGCGCCAGCCCCGGTGCGCGATCGCAGGCGATGTGTGCTGCCTCGATCGCGATCGTGCCGGAGCCGCAACACGGGTCGAGCAGCGCGCCGTCCTCGGGGCGGCCGCGCCAGCCCGCGGCGGCCAGCAGCGCGGCGGCCAGCGTTTCCTTCAGCGGCGCGTCGCCTGCCTGGGCGTCGCGCCAGCCGCGCTTGAACAGCGGCACGCCGGAGGTGTCCACATACAGGGTCGCCAGGTCGCCTGCGAGATGCAGCACCAGCGACAGGTCGGGGTCGCGCGTGTCCACGTCGGGCCGCTCGCCGGTGGCCTCGCGCAGCGCATCGCACACCGCGTCCTTGATGCGCAGCGAGGCGAAGTTCAGGCTCTTCAGCGGCGCCGCACGCGCGGTGGTGTCGACGCGCAGCGTCTGCCGCGGCGTGATCCAGTCGCCCCAGCGCACGCCGCGCGCCAGCGCGTACAGGTCATCCTCGCCGCGGTAACGCGCTTCGGCGACGCGCCACAGCACGCGCTGCGCGAGCCGGCTCTCGAGGTTCAGGCGCATCGCCAATGCCGCATCGCCGCGCAGCGCCACGCCGCCGCGATCCGGCGCGACCGCGGCGCCGGCCAGCATCGTCACCTCGTCGGCGAGAAAGGGTTCGACGCCTGCCGCGCACGACAGGAACAGATTGCCCGTCATGACGCCCTTTGTTGCTGCGCCACGC
>DASURM010000472.1:0-15850 GCA_036280035.1 Burkholderiaceae bacterium
CGAACAGCGACTGGTCGAACGTCTTCATGCCGAGCCGGTTCGACTTCGACATGACTTCCTTGATGGCCGCCACTTCGCCCTTGAAGATCAGGTCGGCGATCAGCGGCGAGTTCAGCATGATCTCCATCGCCGCGATGCGGCCGGAGCCGGACTCGCGCGGGATGAGGCGCTGTGACACCCGCGCGCGGATATTCAGCGACAGATCCATCAGCAACTGCGCGCGCCGCTCTTCGGGGAAGAAGTTGATGATGCGGTCCAGCGCCTGGTTGGAGCTGTTGGCGTGCAGCGTGGCCATGCAAAGGTGACCGGTCTCGGCGAACGCCACCGCGTGCTCCATCGTCTCGCGGTCGCGGATCTCGCCCATCAGGATGACGTCGGGCGCCTGGCGCAGCGTGTTCTTCAGCGCTTGCTCCCAGCCATCGGTGTCGATGCCGACCTCGCGCTGCGTGATGATGCAGTTCTTGTGCGGGTGCACGAACTCCACAGGATCCTCGATCGTGATGATGTGACCGTGCGAGTGCTCGTTGCGCCAGTCGACCATCGCCGCCAGCGACGTGCTCTTGCCCGAGCCCGTGGCGCCCACCATGATGACCAGCCCGCGCTTGGTCATCGCCACGTCCTTCAATATCTTGGGCAGGCCGAGCTGATCGACCGTCGGCAACGTCTGCGGAATGACGCGGAACACCAGCCCGATGTGGCCCATCTGCACGAAGGCGTTGCAGCGGAAGCGCCCGATGCCTTGCGGCGAGATCGCGAAGTTGCACTCCTTGGTCTTCTCGAACTCGGCGGCCTGCTTGTCGTTCATCACCGCGCGCGCCAGCGCCATCGTGTGCTGGCCGGTCAGCGGCTGCGGGCTCACCTTGGTGACGCGGCCGTCGACCTTGATCGCCGGCGGGAAGTCGGCGGTGAGGAAGAGGTCCGAGCCGTTGCGCGAGATCATCAGGCGCAACAGGTCGTTGACGAATTTCGATGCCTGGTCGCGTTCCATGAGTCGGTTCTCCCAGGCGGTCAGGTTGAGCTGGTCAGCAGCGCGCTCAGGCGCGCGCTGGCCTGTCGCAGGCGCAGCGAGAGCCGGCGCGCCAGGGCCGCCAGCAACACCGCGGCCAGCCGCGGATCGTCGGTCATCATGCGATCGAGCGCGTGTGCTTGCAGCACCGCCACCACGCACGGCGTGAGCGTGCGGCACGACGAGAAGCGCGTGCCCGCGTCGAGCAGCGACATCTCGCCGAGCAGGTCGCCCACCCGCGCCTCGCCGAGCCGTGCGCGGCCGCCCCACGGCTGCACGCGGTCGACCGCGATCGTGCCTTCGAGCACGATCAGCAGATAGGCGCCCTGCTCGTCCTGCGCGATCACTTCGCGGTCGGGCGCCAGGCTGACGAACGACAGGTACTCCATCAGCCGCTTCTGTTCACTGTCGGCCAGCGCGACCGCATGGCGGTCGTTGCGCCATGCGCGGGCGAACTTGGGCGCGCCGTCGGCCGGGTCCAGCGGCTGCGCCTGCAACTGGGTCGCGCGCACGTCCCACGGCACCAGCGGCGGCGCCTCCTCGTTGCGTTCGAGGAACATGGTGGAGAAGTAGCCGGAGTCGGGGGTCTCCGGGTTGTCGCGGTGATTGCCCGCGATGCGGTCTAGCAGTTTCTTCACGGCGTGGCGGCGGTCAGCCGGGGAAGTTTTCCGGGAACTTGGCCTTCGAGCGCGCTTCGGCCGGCGACACGACATTGCGGCGCACGAGGTCGGTGAGGTTCTGGTCGAGCGTCTGCATGCCGGCGCTCTGGCCGGTCTGGATCGACGAATACATCTGCGCGATCTTGTTCTCGCGGATCAGGTTCTTGATCGCCGACGTGGCGATCATGATCTCGTGCGCGGCCACCCGACCCGAGCCGTCCTTCAGCTTGCACAGCGTCTGCGAGATCACCGCGATCAGCGATTCCGACAGCATCGCGCGCACCATCTCCTTCTCGGCCGCCGGGAACACGTCGACCACGCGGTCGATCGTCTTGGCCGCGGAACTGGTGTGCAGCGTGCCGAACACCAGGTGGCCGGTCTCGGCCGCGGTCAGCGCCAGGCGGATCGTCTCCAGGTCGCGCATTTCGCCGACCAGGATCGCGTCGGGGTCCTCGCGCAGCGCCGAGCGCAGCGCGTTGGCGAAACTCAGCGTGTGCGGGCCGACCTCGCGCTGGTTGATCAGGCACTTCTTGCTCTCGTGCACGAACTCGATCGGGTCCTCGACCGTCAGCACGTGGGCGTATTCGCTTTCGTTCAAGTGGTTGACCATCGCCGCCAGCGTCGTGCTCTTGCCCGAGCCGGTGGGCCCGGTCACCAGCACCAGCCCGCGCGGCTTGAGCGACAACTCGGCGAAGACCTTCGGCGTGTTCAACTGTTCTAGCGTCAGGATCTTGCTCGGAATGGTTCGGAACACCGCGCCGGCGCCGCGGTTCTGGTTGAACGCGTTGACGCGAAAGCGCGCCAGCCCCTGGATCTCGAAGCTGAAGTCGCATTCGAGGGTGTCCTCGAAGTGCTTGCGCTGCGCATCGTTCATGATGTCGTACACCATGTCGTGCACCTGCTTGTGCTCGAGCGGGTCGACATTGATGCGGCGCACGTCGCCGTGCACGCGGATCATCGGCGGCAGGCCCGACGACAAGTGCAGGTCGGAGGCCTTGTTCTTGACCGAGAACGCGAGCAGTTGCGTGATGTCCATGGAGCGCCGATAGGGGTGTAGGCTGCGCGGGATTATGAGCAGCGTCGCAGCGAAGTTACAACAAGTGCGCACGCGTATCGCGACCGCGTGCGAGACCTCGCAACGTCCCGTGCAAAGCGTCACGTTGCTGGCCGTGACAAAGACTTTCGACGCGCAAGCGGTGCGCGACGCCCACACCGCCGGCCAGCGCGCGTTCGGCGAGAACTACGTGCAGGAGGCCCTCGAGAAGATGCAGTCGCTGACCGACCTGCAAGGCTCGATCGAATGGCATCTGATCGGGCCCTTGCAGAGCAACAAGACGCGGGTGGTCGCCGCGTCGTTCGACTGGGTGCATACGATCGACCGCCTGAAGATCGCCAAGCGGCTGTCGGCGCAGCGCGATGCCGGGCTGGCGCCTCTGCAGGTGTGCCTGCAGGTCAACATCAGCGGCGAGGCCAGCAAGAGCGGGGTCGCGCCGGCCGACGTGCCGGCGCTGGCGCGGGAGGTGGCGGCGCTGCCGAGGCTGCGCCTGCGCGGCCTGATGGCGGTGCCCGAGCCGCAGGGCGACTTTGCCGCACGACGCAGGCCGCATCGCGCGTTGGCGCGCCTGCTGTTCGACCTCAACGCCTCCGGGCTTGCGCTCGACACGCTGTCGATGGGCATGAGCGCCGACCTCGAGGCGGCCATTGCCGAAGGCGCCACCGTCGTGCGCGTGGGCAGCGCGATCTTCGGCAACCGCGCGCCGCAGCAGGGCTGAGGCTCAGGGGTAGAGCCCGCGCTCCACCCTGGCCATCAGGATGCGCTCGCAGGCCACCGCGAAAGTGGCCGTGCGCAGCGTGATCTTGTGTTGGTCGGCGGTATCCCAGATGCGCTTGAGCGCACCGACCAGGATCTTGTCGAGCCGCAGGTTGATCTCGTCCTCGGTCCAGAAGAACGAACTGAAGTCCTGCACCCACTCGAAGTAGCTCACCGTCACGCCGCCGGCGTTGCAGATGACGTCGGGCACCACCAGGATGCCGCGTTCGGCCAGCACGTCGTCGGCGCCCGGCAGCGTCGGGCCGTTGGCGCCTTCGAGCACCAGCTTCGCCTTGGTGCGCCGCGCGCGCGCCGCCGTGAGCTGGCCCTCGAGCGCGGCCGGGATCAGGATTTCGCAGTCGACGCCCCAGAACGACTCGTCGTCGGCGCGGTCGGCACCCGGGAAGCCGGCGACGCCGCCGGCCTCGCGCACATGCGGCATCAGCGTCGCCAGATCGAGCCCGCGCGGGTTGACGATGGTGCCGGTGTGGTCCTGCGCGGCGACGATCTTGGCGCCCGCGCCATGGAACAACTCGGCTGCCGCCGATCCGACGTTGCCGAAGCCCTGCACCGCGACGCGCGCGCCCTGCAGCTCGAGGTTCAGCCGGCGCGCGGCCTCGCGGCCGGTGACGAACACGCCGCGACCGGTCGCCTTGACGCGGCCGAGCGAGCCGCCGAGGTGGATCGGCTTGCCGGTGACCACGCCGGTGGCGGTGGCGCCGACGTTCATCGAGTAGGTGTCCATCATCCACGCCATGATCTGGGCGTTGGTGTTGACGTCGGGCGCCGGGATGTCCTGCTGCGGCCCGATGATGATGCCGATCTCGCTGGTGTAGCGGCGCGTCAGCCGTTCGAGTTCCTTGTGCGACAGCGTCTTCGGGTCGACGCGGATGCCGCCCTTGGCGCCGCCGTACGGCAGGTTGACCGCGGCGTTCTTGACCGACATCCACGCCGCCAGCGCCATCACCTCGTCGAGCGACACCGCGGGGTGGTAGCGCACGCCGCCCTTGCCCGGGCCGCGCGACAGGTTGTGCTGCACGCGAAAGCCCTCGTAGTGCGCCACGCTGCCGTCGTCCATCTCGATCGGCACGTCGACGATCAGCGCGCGCTTGCAGCGCTTGAGGGTTTCGACCCAGCGCGCCAGCGAGCCGAGATACGGCACCACGCGATCGACCTGCGCGAGGTAGGTGCTCCACGGGCTATCGGGGGATTCGTCGACATAAGACAGTTTGCTCATCGGGCACCTCGCAACGCCAACGCGGCACTGTAGGCGCCCGCGAGGCCATTGCGCAATCGGGTCGAAAACGTCCTGCCTGCGCGCAAACACTGCCCTTCATTCGCGTGCCCTGCGGCGCGCGCGCGACGGCCCCGCGGCCGGGAGCGCCGATGATCGGAAGCCGCCCGCCTACACTGGCCCCGATGAACACCGCCATCCGCCCCGAGATCGCCTTCGTCGGCGGCGGCAACATGGCCAGCGCGCTGGCCGGCGGCCTGCTCAAGGGCGGCCGGATCCCGGCCACCGTGCTGATGATCGAGCCCGACGATCGCCAGCGGGCCCGCCTGGCGTTGCAGTTCGGCGTGCTGGCGCTGCCGGCGGCCGACGACCACCTCGCCGGCGTGCCGCTGGTCGTGTGGGCGGTCAAGCCGCAGTCGTTCGCCGCCGCCGCGCGCCCGTGCGCGCCGTTCGTCGGCGGTGCGCTGCAGCTCAGCGTGATGGCCGGCATCCGCACCGACGCGCTGGTCGCTGCCACTGGCAGCGCACGCGTCGTGCGCGCGATGCCCAACACGCCGGCGCTGGTGGGCCTGGGCATCACCGGCCTGTTCGCGACGCCCGAAGTGAGCGAGGCCGATCGCAGCGCCGCCGAAAGCGTGCTCGGCGCGAGCGGCGAGCTGATGTGGCTGGCGCGCGAGAGCGACCTCGACGCGGTGACGGCGCTGTCGGGGTCGGGCCCGGCCTACGTGTACTACTTCATCGAGGCGATGATCCAGGCCGCCGGCGAGATGGGGCTCTCGGTCGAGCAGGGGCGCCGCCTGGCGCTGGCGACGTTCGCCGGGGCCACCGCGCTGGCGCAGCAGTCGAGCGACTCGCCGGCGGTGCTGCGCGAGCGCGTCACTTCCAAGGGCGGCACCACCTACGCGGCGCTGATGTCGCTCGACAACGACGCGGTCAAGGCCGCGTTCGTTCGCGCGCTGCACGCCGCGCGCGAACGGGCGCGCACGCTGGGCGACGAGTTCGGCGCAGCGGCGCCGCAGAGCGCTAGCGCAGCGCCAGGTCCAGCGCCACGCCCATGAAGACACTGGCGCCCAGCCAGTGGTTGACACGAAATGCCTTGAAGCAGCCCTCGCGCGTACGCCGGCGGATCAGCGTGTAGTGCCACAGCGCCTGCGCCGCCGCCGCGGCGATGCCGAGCTGGAAGACCAGCCCCAGCCCCAACGCGCGGCCCAGCCATGACCAGGCGGCCAGGTAGATCGCATAGAACGCCATCACCGCGGCGACGTCGAAGCGGCCGAGCGCGATGGCCGACGTCCGCATGCCGATGTGCAGGTCGTCGTCGCGGTCGACCATCGCGTACTCGGTGTCGTATGCCAGCACCCAGAACCCGTTGCCTGCCAGCAGCCACCAGGCGTGCGG
The DNA here is from genome assembly GCA_036280035.1 of Burkholderiaceae bacterium. Lineage (GTDB taxonomy): Bacteria > Pseudomonadota > Gammaproteobacteria > Burkholderiales > Burkholderiaceae_C > JAEUPI01. The sequence continues at coordinate 6,108 of DASURM010000472.1, forward strand.
CGGCACCGCGTCGGGCACGGCACGCAGCGCCCAGTCGGGCGCCCCGAGCACCGCGGCGAAGGCCATCGGGATGCCGAAGCTGAACGCCACGCCGAGCACCGCCTGCGGGATCGGCGTCACCCGCTTGGCAAAGGGATAGAGCAGCGTCACCGCGAGCCCGGCGACCGAAAGCCACACCGTCGGCGGATTGGTGGTCAGCACCAGCGCGAACGCCAGCAGGCCCAGCGCACCCCCCAGCGCCAGCGCCTCGCGCGCGCTGACCCGGCCGCTGGTGACGGGGCGGCCGGCGGTGCGCTTGACGTGGCGGTCGAAGTCGCGGTCGGCGACGTCGTTCACGCAGCAGCCGGCGCTGCGCATGATGATCGTGCCGACGACGAACACGATCAGCAGATGCCAGCCCGGAAAGCCGTCGGCGGCGATCCACAGCGCCGACAGCGTCGGCCACAGCAGCAGCAGCCAGCCGGCAGGGCGGTCCCAGCGGATCAGGTCGAGGTACAGCGCCAGCCGCGGTGCGGTGGCTGCGAGGCCGGTCATCGGCGCCCTTCGCAAGGTCAACGAGCTTGCGCTATTCTCGCGCCCCGAATGAACCTGGCCCTCTGGCTGCAGCGCAGCGCACAGCGCGACGGCGAGCGCACGGCGGTCGCCCACGGCCTGCAGCGCTGGTGTAGCTACGCCGAGCTGGCGCAGCGCGCGGCGGCGCTGGCGGCGTGGCTGCACGGCCGCGGCGTCGAGCCCGGCGACCGGGTCGGCCTTTTCCTCGCCAACCGGCCCGAGTACCTGGTGATGCTGTGGGGCGCCTGGTGGGCCGGTGCCGCGGCGGTGCCGATCAACGCCAAGCTGCATCCGAGAGAAGCGGCCTGGATCCTCGACCACAGCGGCGCGCGACTGGCGTTCGTCGACGCGGCGCAGCGCGACGAACTCATCGATTGCGGTGTCGGCTGCGCACTGCACGCCGAGTTGTCGCCGCTCCCTACGGCCGGCGCGCTGCCCGAGCCCGTGCCGCGTGCGGACACCGACCCGGCGTGGCTGTTCTACACCAGCGGCACCACGGGCCGGCCCAAGGGGGTGGTGCTGGCGGCGCGCCAGTTGCGCCTGGCCAGCTTCGGCTACCTGAGCGAGGTGCAGGCCGTCGCCGCGGGCGACGCCATGCTGCACCCGGCGCCGTTGTCGCACGGCAGCGGGCTGTACCACCTGCCGTACGTGCTGCACGCCGGCGTCAACGTGGTGCCGGCTTCGGGCGGCTTCGATCCGGCCGAGATCGTCGAACTGGCCGCGCACTGGCGCAACGCGTCGTTCTTCGCCGCGCCGACGATGGTGCGTCGCCTGGTCGACCACGTGGCGGCGAGCGGCAGCCGGCCCGAGGGGCTGGCCACCATCACCTACGGCGGCGGCCCGATGTACCTGGCCGACATCGAGCGCGCATTGCAGGTGATCGGCCCGCACTTCGCGCAGATCTACGGACAGGGCGAGAGCCCGATGACGATCACCGTGCTGCCGCGAGACGCGATCAACGACTCCGCGCACCCGCGGCATCGCGAGCGGCTGGCGTCGGTGGGCCACGCGCAGCCGATGCTCGAGGTGTCGATCCGCGACCAAGCGGGCGCGGCGTTGCCGGCCGGCGCGACCGGTGAGGTCTGCGTGCGCGGCGACGTCGTGATGCAGGGCTACTGGCAGCAGCCCGACGCCACCGCCGTCGCGATTCGCGACGGCTGGCTCTACACCGGCGACGTCGGCCGGCTCGACGACGCAGGCTTTCTGACGCTGCTCGACCGCAGCAAGGATCTGATCATCTCGGGCGGCAGCAACATCTACCCGCGCGAGGTCGAGGAGGCGCTGCTGCAGCACCCGGCGGTGGCCGAAGCCAGCGTGATCGGCCGCCGCGACGCCGAATGGGGCGAGGTCGTCGTCGCCTACGTGGTGGCGCGCGCGCCGGCGACGGCGAGCGACCTCGACGCCCACTGCATCGAGCGCATCGCACGCTTCAAGCGGCCCAAGATCTACCGCTTCGTCGACGCGCTGCCGAAGAACCACTACGGCAAGGTGCTGAAGACCGAGCTGCGCGAACTCGACGCGCTACGCCGCGAGCCGTAGCCCGCGGTCAGGCGAACGCCGCGAACAGGTCGTCGCCCTGCAGCGCCCGCTGCGCCAACAGGAACGCCGCCGCATTCCAGCTCTGGCCGGCCATGCCCTCGGGCGCCAATGTCCGGCCGTGGAACCATTCGGTGAAGCGCCAGCCATCGCGCTCGTTGGCGCGCGCAACGTGTGCCAGCGCGTGCCAGGCCGAGTCGGTGTGTCCGAGCCGCGCCAACGCCATCGCCCAGAAGGCGCCGACGAACGGCCAGATGCCGCCGTTGTGGTACTGGTGCGGGTGGTTCAGCCGGTGGCGACCCATGTAGGCGCGCCACTGCGGGTGGCGCTGCGACAGCGGGTGCAACACGACGCGGATCGGGTACGGCTCCGCGGCGTGCGCGTTGCGCAGCGTGTCGGCGATCCGCTGCCCCATCGGTTCGAGCGCCAACCCGCACAGCACGGCCAGCAGGTTGCCGAACACGTCGCCTTCGTGACCACCGGCGGCCAGGTTGATGAAGCTCAGGTACAGGCCGCGATCGCGCCTGCCGCGCGCCACGTAGTGACGCAGCAGTCGTGCGCGGTGGTACTCGGGCAGGTCGCCGCGATCCGGGCGGAACAAGTGGTTGAAGTGCAGGTGCGTTGCCTCGGCGTGCGGCAGGTCGAAGCGGCGCTTGACGGCGTACCACAGCGCGTTGGTGTAGAGCACGAAGCCCGATCGCGGCATGATGTCGGCCCAGTCGCTGGCTTCGTCCTGGCGCAGCAGCCGAAAGTGCTGGTGCTCCTGCGCCAGCAACCAGGCGATCGCGCGCTCGATCGGCGCCTGCCAGCGCTGCGCCAGCGTCGTGCGGCGGCGCAGATGGTCGCAGGCGAGCAGCCACCACAGCGTCGCGTCGATGCAGCCGACATACCAGAAATCGGCCTGCTGCCGCTCCGTGTCGACGTACTTGGCGATCTGCCCGTTGGCGCCCTGATGCTCAGCCAGCGTGTCGAGGCCCGCGACGGCGCCGCGCTCGAGCGCCGGCACCCCGCTGCCGCACATCGCCAGCGCACAGATCGCCGCGTCGCGGCCGAACACCCGTGTGTAGCGCCGCGCCTCGGCCGCGTCGGTGCGGCTGGCCGCCAGGATGCCGCCCGGCGTCAGGTTGTGCTGCAGCAACTGCAGCGACGCCTGCGAGCAAGCTTCGAGCAGAGTGGCCGGCGCCGCTGGCGCGTTCACGTGAGCGTGGCGCTGAGCGCGGCGACCGGAAAGTCGCGCAGCAACTCGGCCACCGGCCAGGAGTCGGAGGTAGCCGCGTGCCGGCGGCCGGTGATGCCATCGACCCATGCCGCAGGTCGGACCAGTCCAGTCGGCCACACCAGCGTCGTGTCGTCCCAGCAGGCACCGGTCGGCGCTGCGCCGACGGCCAGGCCCATCGACGCCGTCAGGCGCGGCGCAACGGCGACCACGCAGCGGCGATCGTCGTGCACCGCAAAGGCCACCAGGTGATCCGCCCGCGGGCCGCGCACCTCCAGGCCGGTGTAGGTCGGATGTCGGTAGAGGCTTTCCATCGCGTGTCGGATCCGCAGCACGGACCAGGTGACCCACAATTTTGCACGTCCATCCGGGGCGTGCGTCAGCCAGTCGCGCAACGCGGGGCCGAGATCGGCCGCCGCAGCGAGCCGTCGCACCTCGGCAAGCAGCACGCGACGCCGCGCGTAGTCCACGGCTCGCCGGTTGTCGGGGTCCACCAGCGACAGCTCGATCGTCTCGTGCCCCTGATAGTAGTCGGGCACGCCCGGCGACAGGCCCTTCACCAACGCCAGCGTCAGACCGTTGAGCGCGCCGAACCACGTCAGCGTGGCCGCGATGCCGCGCAAGTCCGCGAGGAACAGATTGTCCTCGTGAGGTTCGAGCGCCGTCTGCACGAACGACGACAGCGCAGCCTCGTAGTCCTCGTCGCGGTTGATCCAACTCGTGCGCGCTTTCGATTCGCGCGCCGACTTGAGCATGGCCTGTTCGACCCGCCGTGCGTAGTCGGCCAGCGGCTCGGCGGGGTCGATCGGCAGACTGCCCACCAGGGTCTGGTACAGCAGGTACTCGTCGTTGCGGCTGGGCGCCGGCGCACCGTCGACCGTGCGCTTCAGGCGCCGGTTCATGCGGCTCCAGCGCCGCATCGTCAATCGCCACGCCGCCGGCATCTCGCTGATCACATCGATGCGGGCTCGCACATCCTCCGAGCGCTTGGCATCGTGCGTCGAGGAGGCCAGCATCGTGTGCGGCCAGTGCAGCGCCCGATCGCGGCTGGCGCCGTGGAACGCCGACACCGGGGTGCCGAACACGTCCGGGTCGCCGCCGACGTCGTTGAGCGAAATCAGCCGCTGGTGGCGGTACAACGCGGTGTCTTCGATGCCCTTGGCGGCCACCGGTGCGGTGACCTGCTGCAACCGGCGTGCGAACGCACGGTATTGCGCAGCGAGGTCGGGCGGCGCATCGGGCAGCGGGCTGCCGAGCAGCACCCGGCGCACGAAGTCGAACACGCTGGCGTCGGCCGATCGCGCGCGCCGGCGCGCGCGGCCGATCGCCCAATCGATCGCGCGGCGGTCGGCCGCGCTGACCTTGTCGACGATGTAGGTCCGATAGACCGGGAACGCCGCCACCACGTCGGCAAGCGCGCGACGCAGCGAGTGCAACGTGAAGTCGCGCGTGCGCCGATCGGCCCGGGCCAGCCGCCATAGCGCCGTCGCGAGCACCGAGATCTCGCCGGCCAGCGTGCCGTCCATCACGATGTGCCGGCAGCGCCGGGCGAGCGTGTCGAAGTCCACCGCCTCGTCGGGCGCGAACGCGCGCCACGAGCGCCCGAGCCGCGACTTGGCGGCCGGGTCGACCAGCAGCCCGTTGAGCATGTTGGCGAAGCGGTAGCCGGTGGTGCCATACACCGCCCAGTCGGTGGACAACCGTTCGTGCGGTGCGGTGATCTTCTCGGTCACCACGTACAGCGGCCGCGCCGGCCGGTTGTCGGCGCGGCGCAGCGCCGTGCCGGTGAGCTCGGCGAAGCGCGTCTGCAGGCGCTTGAAGTACGCTGCCGGGTCGGCCAGGCCGTCGCTGTGGTCGATTCGCAGCCCGTCGGCGGCACCGCTCGCGGCCAGCGACAGCACCAGCGCGTGGGTGGCATCGAACACCTCGTCGCGCTCCATGCGCAGCGCGGCGAGGTCGTTGATGTCGAAGAAGCGTCGGTAGTTGATCTCGTCGCCGGCCACGCGCCAGTACGCGAGCCGGTAGGCTTGGGCGTCGAGCAGGCCGTCGAACGCGGCGAGGTCGGGGGCGTCGTGGATCGCCGCCAGCCGGCCGCGCAGGGCCCGGGCCAGCGACGGCTGCGCGCGGGCCGCGCCGGCCAGCCGCGCCTTCAGCGCCAGCTTGTCGCGCCGCCGCTGCGCGCGCCGCGCGATGTCGGCGCGCCCCGGCAGTTGCCCGAAGGCATCGGCCAGCGCGTGCAGGGCCCGCAGCGCCTCGGCGTCGAACTCGGTGGTAGGCAGCAACGCGATCGCCTGCCGCAGCAGGGGCCCGTATTGCGACGGATCGATCGGCAAGCGGTGGTCGAAGTACTGCACCTGCAGCGCGCCGCGCCCGTCGTCGAACGCCAGGCGCAACTCGTGGCGTTGCAGCACCGTACCGTACTGCTCGCCGAGGATCGGCAGCAGCACGCGGCCGTGCAGGCTGGGGTCGGCCGACTGCCAGTCGATGTCGAAGTACTCGGCGTACGCCGACGCCGGCCCGTCCTCGAGCACATCGAGCCACCAGGCGTTGTCGCTGCCGTGCACGCCCATGTGGTTGGGTACCACGTCGATCAGCATCGACATGCCGTGGCGGTGCAGCGTGGCCACCAGCGCATCGAGATCGGCGCGGCTACCGATCTCGGGGTTGATCGACGCATGGTCGACGATGTCGTAACCGTGCTGGCTGCCCGCGCGCGCGCGCAGGAACGGCGAGCAATAGAGGTGACTGATGCCCAGCGCGGCCAGATACGGCACAAGCTCGCCGGCCATCGCGAACGTGAAGCCGCTGTGGAGCTGAACGCGATAGGTCGCGCGCGGGATGACCGCATCGACCTGCGCGCTGCCGCGTTCGCCGGCCAGCGCCAGTGCGAAGGCTTCGACCCCGGCATCGTCGGCCCATTGCTCGAGCGGCGCGCGCAGCTTGCGGCGCCAGTTGGCGTAGGCGCCGGTGGTGCCCGGCAGGTTGACCTGGTCCGGCTGCAGCAGCACGTCCTCCAGCTGCGCCAACATCACCGGCGACGGTCCGCGCGCCAGGTAGCGGTGCACCGCGCAGGCCAGCGCCAGGGTCAGCGGAGCCTGCGCAGCGGACGCGACGCCGGCGTCGGCAGGAAGCAGCTGTTCGCGCGACAGAGCCGCCAGCAGCAGCCCGCGCTCGTGCGCGCGCGCGTGCAGCAGCGGCGCGGCATCGCCGATCAACCCGAGCTCGGCGCGCAGCACGAGATCGCGGCCTTCCCACCACCCGGCCAGCGTGGGCAGGTCGTGCGTGGTCGCCACCAGCAGCGCGTCGCGCGGCAGGTCGGCCGCGCTCGGATAGCCGCGTTGCGGGTCGCACTCGAAGAGCAGCACGCGGTACGACCGCACGCCTGCATCAGCCAGACGCTCGCGCAGCCCGCTCGGCACCGTACCCAGCGTCTCGCCGATCACCATGCAGCGGTGGCGCACGCTCTCCAACCGCACGATCGCCAGCAGCGCCTCGAACGGGTAGTGCACGAACGCGCCGTGCGTCCCACCGCCGGCCGTCCAGTACAGCCGCATCAGCGACATCGCATGGTCGAGTCGCAGCGCGCCGGCGTGCCGCATGGCGGCGCGCAGGGTGCACGCGAAGGCTTCGAAGCCCGAGTGTTCGAGCGCGCGCGGAATCGGCGGCGGCAGGCCCCAGTCCTGCCCCTCGGCGTTGAACTCGTCCGGCGGTGCGCCGATCGAGGCCTGCAGCGCCAGCTCGCGCTGATCGGACCAGGCATCAGCGCCAGCGCGGTCCGCCGCCACCGCGAGATCGTTGTACAGCCCGATGCCCCATTCACGCGCCCGGCGCGCCACCGCGCCGAGCTGCTCGTCGCACAGCCACTGCACGTAGGCGAAGAACTGCACGCGCGAGCGCTGCGTGTCGGCGAAGCGCCGCACCTCCGGCGAGTCGGGGTGGCGGTATTCGGGCGGCCACACCGGCCAGCCCCACACCGATGCGTCGGCGGCGAAGAAGCGCTGCTGCAGGGCCTCGAAGCAGGCATGCCGCTGCAGCGCCACGCCTTGGTCGTCGCAGAACGCCATGAACGCCTGCCCGCGCGGCGTCCCTGGCGCCAGATGGTGCGCCTCGAAGTGCTCGAACAGCTGTTCGAGCAGCGGCCACTTGAGCCGCGCCACGGCGGGGTAGTCGACCAGCGGCGTCTCGCGCAGCGCGCTCAGTTGCGCCTGGAACGCCGGCTCGCGCACGCGATCGCGCGCCGCTGCGCAGTCGGCAAACTCGGCGACGGCCTCGACGTCGAGGTACAGCGCGTTCAGGAAGCGCCGGCTCGACGGGCTGTAGGGGCTGGCATGCGCAGGGTCGTGGGGGAACAGCGCATGCAGCGGGTTGACCCCGACGGTCGCGGCGCCGCGCCGGCCCCAGTGGTCGATCGCCGCGGCGAGGTCGGTGAAGTCGCCGATGCCCCAGTTGCGCGCGGAGCGCACCGCATAGAGCTGCACCGTCACGCCCCACACGCGAGCGCCGCCGCGCAGCGCCAGCGGCCGATGGCACGCTGCCGGGGCAGCGATCAACAGCCCGTCGCCCAGGTTGCGGTCGTCGTCGAGCACGAGCAGCCGGTGGTAGCCGTCGGGCAGCGACAACGGCAGTCGCCACTCGAACGCGGCATGGTCGGTCCCGTCGAGCGAGACGCGCTCGAGCTCGCGACAGTCGCATGCGCGCAGCGGGCCTTCGTGCGCGGTGCCGCGTTCCTCGACCACGCGCCACCTCAACGTGCGCGACCACAGGCCGGCCGGCAGGCGCAACGCGATCGGAACCGAAGAGCCCGCCGCCAGCGCATAGGTCGGCACCACGCGCTGCCAGTGCGCGCGCTGCTGTTCGCGCAGCGCCCGCTCGAGCGAGGCATCGCTCGTCGTATCGACCCCCATCGCCTGCAGCAGCGACGCCAGCACGCCGGGCTCGGCGCGCCGTTCGTGCGACCAGATGTCGCGGTAGCTGAGCTCGATGCCGTGACCCCGCGCCAGCGCTTCGAGCAACGCGGGATTCATGTCCGCTCCAGCGTCACCTGCACCGACCACGGCGGGCGCACCCCGGCCGCCGGCACCGCGGATGCGGCGCTGTCGTACACGATGTCACCCGGCAGCCGGGCAGCCGTGGCGGGTTCGTCGGACAGGTTCGCCAGCAAGTGCCACTCCCGGCGCCCACCCAGCGGCCAGCTGACATGCAGCACCGGCGCGTGGGCCCAGCAGCGACCGCTGCCGGCCCGGGGTAGCCACGGTGTCAAGCGCTCGTGCCGCAACGCCAGCAGCGTGCGGTACAGAACGAGCCACGTCCGGTGCGGCTCGCGCTCGCGCTCCGACCAGTCGAGCTTGCTGCGCGCAAACGTGGCCTCGTCGTTCGGATCCGGAATCTCCGCCCGCGCCGCCGCGTCGGCAAACGCCGCGAAGCGGCTGAACTCCTTGCGCCGGCCGTCGGCGACCGCGCGGGCCAGCGCACCGTCGAAATCGCAGAAGTACAGGAACGGCGTCGAGGCCGCGTACTCCTCGCCCATGAACAGCATCGGCACGGCCGGCGCCAGCAGCACGCAGGCGAGCAGCGCGCGCAGCGCGTCGGCGCGCTGCCGGCGCTGCGCCAACTCGGCGATGCGTTCGCCGAAGGCGCGGTTGCCGACCTGGTCGTGCGTTTGCGCGGCGATCACGAACGCGAGCGGGGGCAGGTGCGCCGACAGCGTGCCACGTGGCGCCCCGCCACGGAAGACCGACGCTTCGCCCTGGTAGGCGTAGCCCTCGGCGAGCGCGCGTCCGAGCAGGCGCCGCGGCTCGGCGGCATAGTCGGCGTAGTAGCCGTCGGCCTCGGTGGTGGCCAGCACGTGAACTGCATGATGGACGTCGTCGTTCCACTGCGCGGTGGCGCCGCGCGGCCGGCCCGACGCCAGCCGCGTCAGCCGCGCCGCGTCGTTCAGGTCGTTCTCGATCACCACGTGCACGTGACGCGTGCGCCCGGGTCCGTGGCGCAGCGCGCGCGCGATCGCGTCGGCGATGAAGACGGCCGATCGGTCGTGCATCGCTTGCACGGCGTCGAGCCGCAAGCCGTCGAAACGGAACTCCTCGATCCAGTACAGCGCGTTGTGGACGAAGAACTCGCGCACGGTGCGGCCGCGCCGGCCATCGAAGCGGATCGCGGCGCCCCAAGGGGTGTGCCGACCCGGGTCGAAGAACGCCTTCGCATAGTGGTGCAGGTAGTTGCCGGTGGGGCCGAAGTGGTTGTAGACCGCGTCCAGCAGCACCATCAGCCCGCGGGCATGGGCGGCGGCGACCAGGCGCTTCAGATCCTCGGGGGTTCCGTACGAGGCTTCGGGCGCGAAAGGCAGCACGCCGTCGTAGCCCCAGCCTCGGCTCCCGCCGAATTCGGCCACCGGCATCAGCTCGATCGCGGTGATCCCCAGCGCCACCAGATCGCCCAG
>DASURM010000473.1:0-4239 GCA_036280035.1 Burkholderiaceae bacterium
CGCAGCTCGTTGGGCCCGTGAGCGGCCTGCCGGCGTGCGACCTCCGCCGCGTTCAAGCCGCCATCGGCATCGGTGGCCAGCGCGTGCGCCACCGCGCCGGCATCGCGGGCCCATGGGGCGTCCGACGGCGCGGGCGTGGCAGCGCTCACCGATTCATGCCGTCTGCAAGGTCGACACCAGCACGTCGGCGCTGCACTCGGACAGCACCATGCGCGTCGTGCTGCCCAGCAGCAGGTCCTCCAGCACTTGGCGGCCGTGCTTGCCGATGACGATGAGGTCGCAGTCGTGCTCCTGCTCCTGCTGCGCGATCAGCATCCACGGATCGGCACCGTCGACGACGGTCGTGTGCAGCCGCTGCGCCGGCAGGCCCGAGCGCTCGACGAGCTGCTGCAGATGCTGCAGGGCCTCGCGCTGCGCCTGCTCGCGGTAGCGCGCGACCACGCTGTCGGCCACGCCGGCCAGGCGCAGCTTGCCCTCGTACGGCAACACCACCGCGTGCATCAGCACCAGCGTGCCTTGCGGTGCGGCGCTCGCCGCGAGGTCGATCGCGCCGGCGCTCCACGGCGAGAAATCCACCGGCACCAGCACCCGACGGTACTGTTCGTGCGCGGTCTGGCGCACCATCAGCACCGGGCGCCGCGAACGCTTGGCGATGCGCTCGGCGGTCGAACCGACGACCACGCCACGCAGGAAGCCCGCGCCGCGGGTGCCGGTGACCAGCAGGTCGGCCTGGAGCTGCTCGGCCTGCCGCGTCACCGCCTCGACCGGATGCCCGGCGACCAGATGCTCGTTCACCTGCACGCCGTGTCGACGCGCCAGCTCGGCCGCCTGCGCATGCAAGCGCCCGCGCGCCTCGTCGTGCAGCGCGGACAAGGTCCGGGTGTCGTCGCCCAGCCAGCGCTTGAGGTCGTCGAGCGCGCTGGTGGCCACCGCGTGCACGAGGTGGACGCTGGCGCCGGCGCTGTGAGCCAGCCGCATGGCGCGGTCGGCTGCGTGGCGCGACGGCGCCGACAGGTCGGTGGCGGCGATGATCGAGCGAAGCGGGTTCATCGGAGCGGCCCTCTCGGTGTGACGCAGTGGGCACGACGGCAAAGGCCGGGCAGGGCCGCCACTTCCACTGCGGTGATGTTCATGGATCGATCGCGACTCTAGCGCTCGCCCCCAGCGGCGGCGGCAGCGCGTCGCCGGCTTGCCGGCGGCGAAACAGCGCCGCGCGCGCCAGTACGGCGGTGGTCACCGGCGCGGTGATCGACAGCACGATGATGACCAGCCACGGGTGCAGCACCAGAGCGCTGCCACGGCCGCTGAAGTGCACGATCGATGCCAGCGTCACCGCCCACGCCGCCAGCGTGGAGGCGAGCGCCGGCGCATGCATGCGGGCGAAGAAGTCGGGCAGACGCAGCAACCCGGTGGCCGCCGCCAGCGCGAGCACCCCGCTGCCCAGCAGCAGCAACGCGATCAGCGCCTCGGCCCACGGCAGCGCGCTCACTCGATCACCTCGCCGCGCAGCAGGAACTTGGCCAGCGCCATCGAGCCGACGAAGCCGAACAGCGCCATCAGCAGCGCGCCTTCGAAGTACATCGGACTGTCGTAGCGGATCGCCAGCACCAGCATCAGCAACATGCCGAGCACGTAGGTGAAATCCAGCGCCAGCACGCGGTCCTGCGCGCTCGGGCCGCGCAGCAGACGCACCAGCGCGAGCGCCATCGCCAGCGCATACATCAGCAGCGTGGCGGCGATGGCAGCCGACAGCAACGACGTCATTCGAAGACCTCCTTCAGCGGGTGTTCGTAGGCGGCCTTGAAGTGCGCGAGGAAGGCGGCCTCGTCGGGCAGGTCGAACACGTGCAGCAGCAGCACGCTGCGATCGGGTGCCAGTTCGCACCACACGGTGCCCGGGACCACGGTGACGATCATCGCCAACGCCGCCAGGCCGTGCGTGTCGCGCAGCTCGAGCGGCACCCGTGCGAAGCCGGGGCGCGGCGGCCGGCGCGACAACGCGAGCACGCCCAGCGCCACCTCGATCGCCGAGCGCACCACGTCGCGGCCGACGCGCAGCACCAGCAGCGTCAGCGTGCCCCAGTGGCGCAGCGGCCCCGGCACGGGCCGCAGCGGCGCGATCAGCAGCGGCAGCGCGAGCGCCAACGCTGCGCCCAGCAACAACTGGGCCGCATCGACCCCGTCGTGCAACAGCAGCCAGCCGCCGAGCAGCCCGAGCGACAGCCACGGCGAAGGAATCAACCGCTTCGGTACCCGCTTCATCGTGGGCCCTCCGGCGCGCGCAGCCGCGGCCGCGCACCCATCACCGCTTCGATGTAGCGCTCGGGGGCGTGCAGGGTCTGCGCGGTGGCGCGCGTGTAGGCGAGCACCGCATCGCCGCGCGCCACCAGCAGCAGCACCAGGGCGAGCAGCCCTGCCACCGGCACCGTCTCGGCCACGCGCAGGCGCGGCGCGGGGCGCTCGCCGCCGGTCCAGAAGTGGCTGATGCCCACGCGCATCAGCGCGATCGCCGCCAGCAGCCCGGCGACGATCAGCAGCGCGAACAGCATCCAGCCGGCCTCGCCGCCGCGCAGATCGAGCAGCGCGCTCAGCATCGCGAGCTTGGCGACGAAGCCCGCCAGCGGCGGCACGCCGGCGATCGTCATCGCGCACAGCGTGAAGGCGACGCCGAGAAACGCCAGCGCGGCGGGGATCGCGCGACCGGCCAGCACCTGCTCGTCGTCGTCGAGGTTGCTGCCCGGCGGCGGCTCGCCGCCGATGAACACCGGCAGCGCGTCGCCGTGGTCGATCTCGGTCGGCCCGAGATCGACCAGGCGGCTGCGCTCGAGCAGCTCCACCAGCAGGAACAGCGCGCACGCGGCCAGCGTCGAGCTGGCCAGGTAGAACAGCGCGCCGCCGGTGAGCGCAGAGTCTTCGAAGCCGATGGCCGCGATCAGCGTGCCCGACGACGCGATCACGCTGAAGCTCGCGAGCCGCGCGAGCTGCTGCGAGGCCAGCATGCCGAGCGCGCCGAACGCCAGCGTCGCCAGCCCGCCCCACACCAGCGCGGTGCCGCCGAACCCAGCCGACGCGCCGGCAACGGCGGGGAAGCACAGCGTCCACAGCCGCAGCACTGCGTACACGCCGACCTTGGTCAACACGGCGAACAGCGCCGCTGCCGGTGCGCTGGCCGCCGCATACGCCGGCGGCAGCCAGAAGTTCAGCGGCCACAGCCCTGCCTTGGCGAGGAAGGCGATGCCCAGGATCGCGGCCCCGGCATGCAGCAGGCCGCGGTCGCCCGCGGGAATCAACGGCAGCTTGCGCGCGATGTCGGCCATGTTCAGCGTGCCGGCGAGGCCGTAGATCACCGCCACGCCGATCAGGAACAGCAGCGACGCGGCCAGGTTGATCGCGATGTAGTGCAGCCCGGCGCGCACGCGCGCACGGCCGCCGCCGTGCAGCAGCAGGCCGTAGCTGGCGGCCAGCAGCACCTCGAAGAACACGAACAGGTTGAACAGGTCGGCGGTGAGGAAGGCACCGTACAGCCCCATCAACTGCAGCTGGAAGAGGGCATGGAAGCTCACGCCGGCGTGCTGCCAGCGCGGCAGCGCGTAGGCCAGCGCGGCCAGGCCGGCGCACCCGGTGAGCACCGCCATCAGCGCCGACAGGCGATCGGCCACCAGCACGATGCCGAACGGCACCGGCCAGTTGGCGGTCAGGTAGACGCCGAACGCGGCCGGGCCGTTCGAGTCGACCGAGCGCAGGAGCAGCAGCGCGATCGCCAGACCGATCGCGGTGGAGGCCAGGTTGAGCGCGCCCTTCAGCACGCGCCGGTCTTCGCGCAGCAGCAGCATCGCCGCCGCGGTGCCCAGCGGCAGCAGCACGGGCGCCACCACCAGGTGCTCGGCGCTCACAAGGCACCCCTGGCGCTTCGCGCCTCCCCGCCGAGCGGGGGCTGAGCCCCTTCGGGCGGCCGGGCGGGGCTCACGGCGGCTCCTCCTGGCCGTCGACATGGTCGCCGCCCGACAGGCCTCGCAGCGCGAGCAGCACCACCAGGAACAGCGCCGTCGTCGCGAAGCCGATCACGATGGCGGTCAGCACCAGCGCCTGCGGCACCGGATCGGTGTAGTTCGACAGGTCGGCCGCCAGGCCGGGCTTGACGATCGGCTCCTGGCCGATCGCCAGACTGCCGACGCTGAAGATGAACAGGTTGACCGCGTACGACAGCAACGCCAGGCCGATCAGCACCTGGAACGTGCGC
>DASURM010000474.1:0-6225 GCA_036280035.1 Burkholderiaceae bacterium
ATCGCCTGGTGGTAGCTGCCGAGCATGTAGTTCTTGGCGACGTCCTGGGCGCCGAAGCGCATGTCGGAGGTCGGGTTGTTGTACTCGAAGGCCTCGATCACGCCACGCTCCATGGCCGGAATGATCTCGCCGCCGGGAAGCTGCGTCACCTTGGCGCCCATCTGCTGCATGAGGTCCGCCGCCAGGCCCACGGTGCGGTACTTGAGGCCCTTCATGTCGTTGCCGCTCTTGACGGCCTTCTTGAACCAGCCCAGCGGCTGGGTCGGCATCGGCATCGCGAAGAAGCCGACCACGTCGAGGCCCAGCTTGGTCAGCAGCTCCTTGTACAGCTCGAGGCCGCCGCCGCGGTAGATCCAGGCGAGCGTCTGCTGGGCGTCGCAGCCGTTGATCGGGCCCGAGCCGAACAGCGAGGCCACCTTGCTCTTGCCGTACCAGTACACCGGCACGGTGTGGCCGGCGTCGAGCACGCCCTTGGAGACCGCGTCCATGACCTCGAAGGGCTTGACCACCGCGCCGGCGATCAGGTAGTCGATGCGAAGGCGCCCGCCCGACATCTCGTTGACGCGCTTCACGTACTCGTTGGCCATGTCGTTGAAGATGTCCTTGGCTCCCCAGGAGCCCTGCATCTTCAGCACGATGGGCGATTGCGCGACCGAGGTCATCGGCGCAGCGAGCGCCGCCACGCCGGCCGCGCCGGCGAGGAACTTGCGCCGGCCGGGGGCCTTGGCGGCGACGGGGGATTGCTGGTCGGTCATGAACGTGTCTCCTCGGAATGGGCCCGCGGGGCCGCGGGTGGATCGTTCGTCTGGCGCAATAAACACGCCTGCGCCGATGCGTGACCGATGCTAGCAACAGCCGGGGCGGGGCAACCTCGGTAGTCTCCCAGGGGGCCCGGCGCGAGCGGCGCGTCGGGAGCCGCCGCGCCGAATCGCGGTCGCGTTTCCCAGGCGCTATGCTGTTCGGTGCGGCTGGGAACTTGCGATGACCTTCATCCGGCGGGGCGTGTCGCCGCCGACCGCATCGCAGGAGAAGGCCGTGACCAAGCCGATCATGAACCCCATGGCCGCACCGCGCCGCACGGCGCTGGCCGCGCTGGCTGCGCTGGCGCTGCCGGCGCGCGTGGCGTCGGGCTCGCCGCCCGACCCGCGCTGGGCTCGCCTGGCCGAGGACATGCGCCGCCTGGCCCTGTCGTGGGGCGACCAGGGCTACGGCGCGGTGCTGGTGCTCGACGATGAAGCGGTCGGGCTGGGGCCCAGCCGCGTCGTGCGCGACAACGATCCCGACGCGCATGCCGAGCGGGTGGCGATCCGCTCCGCGCAGCAGCGGCTCGGGCGGCAGCGCCTGCCCGGCGCGGTGCTGTACTCGACGTCGAGGCCCTGCGCGCGCTGCGAGGCGGCCGCGAGCGCGGCCGCCGTGAGCCGCATGATCTTCGGCGCCGACCTGCACGATGCCGGCGCGCCGCGCGGGTAGCCGACGCGAGGGATTTCGAAACGGCAACCGCCGAAACGTCGTCGACCGAGGCCCCGACGGGGCGTCGCGGGAGTCGCTGGCGCAGCTGGCCACGTTGGTCGAACCCGAGATTCCAGGCTGAAACGAGGGTGGCTGCCGCCGGCTGCCGGTGGCGCTAAGCTGCGCCGCGATGAAGACGCAGTACTACACCGCCTGCAGCCTCGACGGCTTCATCGCCACCGAAGATCACTCGCTGGAGTGGCTGTTCCCGCTCGGCGACATCAACGACACCAGCTACCCGCGGTTCATCGCCGAGGTCGGCGCGCTGGCGATGGGCTCGTCAACCTACGAGTGGATGTTGCGTCACGTGATCAAGCCCGGCAGCGCCGCCAGCGCACCGTGGCCGTACGCGCAGCCGACCTGGGTGTTCTCCAGCCGCACGCTGCCCGGCGTGGCGGGCGCCGACCTGCGCTTCGTCGGGGGCGACGTGGCGCCGGTGCACGCGCAGATGCGCGCTGCCGCCGCCGACAGGAACCTCTGGCTCGTCGGCGGCGGCGAACTGGTCGGGCAGTTCCACGACGCCGGGCTGCTCGACGAGATCATCGTGCAGGTCGGCTCGGTGACGCTGGGCGCCGGCCGGCCGCTGCTGCCGCGGCGCATCGTCAAGCCGGCGCTGACGCTGCAGTCGGTGCAACGGTTCGGCCCCGGCTTCGCCGAGCTGCGCTACATCGTGGCGCCGCGCCCGGCAGCGCCCGAATGAGGAGCCGTCATGGTCGACCCCCAGCACACCGACATCCACTTTGCCACGACGCTGCTGTAAGCCCGCCTCGTCGCCATCGACGAATGGGCGGCCTGGACACCTGCAGGAGAGTGCCGCATGGAATCGACAGCCTTCGATGCGATCGTCATCGGCGCCGGCCAGGCCGGCCCGTCGCTGGCGGTGGAGTTCGCGCAGCGCGGCATGCGCACCGCGCTGATCGAGCGCGAACGTCTCGGCGGAACGTGCGTCAACGTCGGCTGCATCCCGACCAAGACGCTGGTGGCGAGCGCGCGCGCGGCGCAGGTGGCGCGGCGCGCCGCCGAGTGGGGCGTGCGGTTGAGCGGTGGCGTGCAGGTCGACATGGCCGCGGTGAAGGCGCGCAAGGACGGCGTGGTCGACCACTCGCGCGGCAACCTCGAGCGCTGGATCGCCGGCACCGACCGGCTCACGCTGATCCGCGGCGCCGCGCGCTTCGTCGATGCGCATGCCGTCGAGGTCGGCGGCCGGCGACTGAGCGCGCCGAGGATCTTTCTCGATGTCGGCGCCGAGGCGGCGCGGCCGCCGATCGAGGGCATCGACGGCGTGCCGACGCTCGACAACCGCAGCATCCTCGAACTCGACACCCTGCCCGATCACCTGGTGGTGATCGGCGGCAGCTATATCGGGCTGGAGTTCGCTCAGATGTACCGGCGCTTCGGCGCGCAGGTGACGGTGGTCGAGATGGCGCCGCGCCTGATCGCGCGCGAGGACGACGAGGTGTCGGCCGCGGTGCAGCAGATCCTCGAGACCGAAGGCGTGGCGGTGCGTACGGCGTCGCAGTGCCTCGCGGTGGCCGCGCGCGACGGCCGCATCGCCGTGCAGACGTCTTGCGGCTTGCCCGAGGTGCTGGGCACGCACCTGCTGCTGGCCACCGGCCGAAAGCCGAACACCGCTGACCTCGGGCTCGACCGCGCCGGCATCGCCACCGATGCGCGCGGCTACATCAAGGTGAACGATCGGCTCGAAACCAGCGCCGACGGCGTGTGGGCGCTGGGCGATTGCAACGGCCGCGGCGCCTTCACGCACACGGCCTACAACGACTACGAGATCGTCGCCGGCAACCTGTTGCGCGACGAGAATCGCACGCTCAGCGAGCGCGTCCCCACCTATGCGCTGTTCATCGACCCGCCGCTCGGCCGTGCCGGCCTCACCGAGCGCGAGGTGCGCCAAAGCGGGCGGCCGGCGCTGATCGGCCGCATGCCGATGACGCGCGTCGGGCGCGCGCGCGAGGCCGGCGAAACCCAGGGCTTCATGAAGGTGCTGGTCGACGCGCACACCGAGCAGATCCTGGGCGCGGCGCTGCTCGGCATGAATGCCGACGAGGTGATCCACACCCTGCTCGACGCGATGGCTGCACGCCAGCCCTACACCACCCTGCGGCGCACGATGCACATTCACCCGACGGTGAGCGAACTGATCCCGACCCTGCTGAGCGGCCTCGTACCGCTGCGGTGACTGCGCCGTCGCGCACGATCACGCGGCGTCGAGCAGCGTGCGCAGCGTGGCCAGCGTGTCGGCCTCGTGCAGCGGCTTGTCGTCGCGGATGCGCAGCATGCGCGGAAAGCGCACCGCGATGCCGCTCTTGTGGCGCGTGCTGCGAGCGATGCCCTCGAAGCCCAGCTCGAACACCAGGCTCGGCTTCACGGTGCGCACCGGGCCGAACTTGTCGACCGTGTGCTCGCGGATCACGCGGTCGACGCGCGCGAACTCCTCGTCGCTGAGCCCCGAGTACGCCTTGGCGAACGGCACCAGCGCCAGCGCGCCGGCGGAGAGGTCGGGCATCGGCTCGCGGCGTTCGATCGCGTCGACCACCGCCTGCGCCTCGTGCGCGTCGCGCGGCGTGCGGCTCCACACCGCGAAGGTGTAGTCGGTGTAGACGCTGGCGCGGCGGCCGTGGCCGGCCTGAGCGTAGACGAGCACGCCGTCGGCGGTCATCGGGTCGATCTTCCACTTCCACCAGGTGCCGTCGGCCTTGGTGCGGCCGCTGCCGTAGCCGGCGCTGCGGTGCTTGAGCATCAAGCCTTCCACGCCGCGCTCGCGCGACTGCTCGCGCAACTGCGCATACGCCGGCCAGTCGGCGGAATGCACCAGCGGCGACAGATTGACCGTGGTGTCGCGCAGCCGCGCCTCGAGCCGCGCGCGGCGCTCGGTCTGCGGCAGCGGGCGCACGTCGGCGCCGCCGTCTTCGAGCAGGTCGTAGGCGACGAAGCGCACCGGCGCGTCGGCCAGCAGCTTGGCGCCGATCACCTTGCGGTTCAGGCGCTTCTGCAACTGCGCGAAGGGTGCGGGCTGCGTCGCGCCTTGCGGCCACACCAGCAGCTCGCCGTCGAGCACGGTGCTGTCGGGCAGGGCGGCGAGTGCTTTCACCGCGTCGGGAAAGGTCTCGCTCACCAGCTCCTCGCCGCGCGACCACAGCCACACGCGGCCGGCGCGCTTGACGGCCTGCACTCGGATGCCGTCGTACTTCCACTCGACGAGCCAGTCGCCGCTCGGGCCGAGCCGGGCGTCGAACTCGCCCGGCGCGGCGTCGAGCTGGTGCGCGAGGAAGAACGGGTACGGCTGGCCGCCATCGGCTGCCTGCTGCGCATCGGGCGCAGCCAGCAGCGCCGCGTAGCGCGCCGGCGTCGGAGCGGAGCGCGCGTCGGTGTAGCCCATCATGCGCTGCGCCATCAGCTTGGCGTCGACGCCCGCCACCTGCGCCAGCGCGCGCTGCACCAGCAGCTTGCTGACGCCGACCCGAAACGCGCCGCCGATCAGCTTGACGAGCAGGAACGCCTCGTCGGGCCCGAGCACGCGCCAGAAGCCGCGCAGCGCATCGGCCTGCACCGCCGGCGGCTCGCCGCGCAACGGCAGCAGCCGCTGCTCGACCCATTCGGCGAGGCCGGCGCTCGCAGCGTTGTCGCCGTCGTGCTCGTGCAGCGGCAGCACGTGCGCGATCGTCTCGGCGAGGTCGCCCACCGCCTGGTAGCAGGCGTCGAACAGCCAGTCGTCGAGGCCGGCGGCCTCGCACGCGCTGGCGCGCAGCACCGCGGTGGGCACGCTCTGCCGCGGCTTGCCGCCGGCCAGGAAGTACGCCGCCCACGCGGCGTCGGCGGCCGGCGCGCGCGCGAAGTAGCGCTGCATCGCATCGACCTTGTGCGCGGTCGACGTGCTGGCGTCGAGCTCGGCGAACAGCGCGGCGAACGCCCTCACGATGGTGCATCCGGCAGCGCGGTATCGGCCGCAACAGTCGTGTCGGTTGCATCGGCGTCGAGCGCATCGTCACCGTACGCGGTGGCGAAGCTGCCCGCCTGCAAGCCCTGTTGTTGCAGCCAGCGCACCATCACCGCCTCGTAGCCGTGCGTGACGATCACGCGCTGCGCGCCGGTGGCGGCGATCGCACGCTGCAGCCCGGGCCAGTCGGCATGGTCGCTGAGCACGAAGCCGCGGTCGACGCCGTAGCGCCGGCGCGCGCCGCGCAGCCGCATCCAGCCGCTGGCGAAGGCGTCGGCCGCGTCGTCGCCGAGCCGGTGCGCCCACGCACTGGCTTGCACCGCGGGCGGCGCGATCGCGATTGCGCGCTTCAGGTCGGCGCGCGGCACGTCGTCGATCCCGCGCGTCCGCGGCAGCGCCACGCCGGCGGCGCGGTAAGCGGCGTTCAGCGGCTCGACGGCACCGTGCACGACGATCGGGCCGATCGACTCGTCGAGTCCGGCCAGCAGCCGCTGCGCCTTGCCGAAGCTGTAGCCCATCAGCAGGCTGGCGCGGCCGGCGTCGGCGTTGGCCAGCCACCAGGCGTTGATGTCGCGTTGCACCGCGGCCTGCGCGCGCCAGCGGTACACCGGCAGGCCGAAGGTCGACTCGGTGATGAAGCAATCGCAGCGCACCGGCTCGAACGCCGCGCAGGTGGCGTTGGCGTCGTGCTCGACGCCGCTGACGAAGTAGTCGCCCGAGGCTACCCACACGCGGCCACGATGCTCGACGCGCACCTGCGCCGA
>DASURM010000475.1:0-5230 GCA_036280035.1 Burkholderiaceae bacterium
CGAGTTCGGGCACGGTGACATGACTCATGGCAATCCTCCCAGGGCCTGACCGCGCGCCCAATGGGCAGCGAGGCCGATCAACGCGCACGCGGCGATCACCTCGATCACGCCGCGCTTGAAGCGGAACAGCGCGATCGCCGCCGCCAGTGCGATCGCCGCCGCGGGCCATTCGAACGGCCCAGTCCGGCCGGCCGGCCACAACACGTTCCAGCCGAAGAACAGCGCCAGGTTGACGATCACTCCCACCACCGCGGCGGTGATCGCGGTCAGCGGCGCGGTGAACTCGAGGTTGTCGTGCGTGGCCTCGACCAGCGGCGCGCCGGCGAGGATGAACACGAACGACGGCAGGAAGGTGAACCAGGTCACCAGCGCGGCGGCCGCCGCGCCGGCGACGAAGCGCCGGTCGGGGCCGAACAGCGCCGCCAGGTCGCTCGCCTGCCAGCCGCCGACGAAGCCGACGAAGGCCAGCACCATGATCAGCGGCCCCGGTGTGGTCTCGCCGAGCGCGAGGCCGTCGATCATCTGGGCACCGCTCAGCCACCCCTGCTGCACGACGGCGCCCTGGTAAACATAGGGCAGCACCGCGTACGCGCCGCCGAAGGTCAGCAGTGCCGCCTTGGTGAAGAACCAGCCCATCTGCGGCAACGTGCCGTGCCAGCCCTGCAGCGCGATCGCGAAAACCAGCGGCACAGCCCAAAGCACGAGCCCCGCGGCGGCCACCCACGCCAGCCGCCAGGGCTCGAAGCGGGCGTGCGGCGGCGCGGGCGTGTCGTCGTCGATCAGCGCGCGACCGAAGGTGGCCGCGGCGCCGTGTGCACCGCCGCCGCGAAAGCGCGCCGGCGCGATGCGCCCGCCGACGAACCCAGCGAGCGCCGCGCCGAGCACGATCAGCGGGAACGGCACCTGCAGCGCGAAGATAGCCACGAATGCCGCGGCGGCGATCGCCCACAGCCAACCGTTCTTCAACGCGCGCGAGCCGATGCGGTGAGCGGCATGCACGACGATCGCCGTCACCGCGGGCTTGATGCCGTAGAACAGGCCCGCCACCAGCGGCTGCTCGCCGTAGGCCATGTAGATCCACGATAGCGCGATCAGGATGAGGAGCGACGGCAACACGAACAGGCCGCCGGCGACGATGCCGCCTGCCGTGCGGTGCATCAGCCAGCCGATGTAGGTGGCGAGCTGCTGTGCCTCGGGACCTGGCAGCACCATGCAGTAGTTCAGCGCGTGCAGGAAACGCCGTTCGCTGATCCAGCGCCGGCGCTCCACCAACTCGGCGTGCATGATCGCGATCTGCCCCGCCGGCCCGCCGAAGCTGATGAAGCCCAGCTTCAGCCAGAACCGCAGCGCCTCGCCGAACGGCACCGGCGCCGTGTCGACTGCGGCGACGGCAGCGGGCCCGTTCACGAAATTTGGTCCTTCTCGAACGCCACCAGCAGCCCCTCGAAGACGCCGGCGGCAGCCAGGACGAGCTGATCGTCGTCGGCGATCGCCGCTTGCATGCCGGCCAGCACCCGCTCGACGCCGGCCGCCTCGGGCGGGATCACGCCGCCGAGATCCAGCGCGTGCACCAGCACGCCCAGGCGCAGCAGCGCCGGGGTCCGCAGGTCGAAGCTCGCCAGCAACGTTTCGAAGGTGACCATCGCGCCGCTGTGCGTGAAGGTCGCGCCGTCGAAGTCGAAGCCGATCGCACGCTTCGGGCAATCGGCCGGCGACTCGAGCCACACGAAGCGCGCCTGCGGATCGATGAAACGGCGGATCAGCCAGGCGCTGGCCAGCCGGTCGACCCACGGCCGGCGCCGCGTGGCCCAGACGCGGCCGCGGTAGCGGGCGGCATCGACGCGCGCCACCGCGCGCGCGCCGGCGTGCGGCTCGTCGGCCGAGCTGGCCAGCGCGGCATCGGCCTCGAGCGCCTTCAGCGCGGCGGCGGTCTGGCGCTGCGCCTCGCCAGGGAAGAAATCGATCGCGGCGAGTTGCTCGAACGCCTTGCGCAGCTTGCGCGCCTGCTTCAGCACCTGCGGCGCGGTGTCGTCGTCGAGGGCGGCTCGGCAGGTGCCGATCTCGGCCAGCAGGGTGCCGAACTCGGGCCCACGGTCGAACAACGCGGCGTGGTCGGCGCCATCGTGCGGCGCAGCGGTGAACACCTGCGCGTCGCCGCCGTTGGCGCGCACGTCGTCGGCCACCGCGCGCAGCGCCACCGAGTGTCCGTCTGCCTCCGGCAGCAGGTAGACGCCGTCACGCAGCACCGCAGCGCCGGCGGCCTTGAGCGCGCGCCACGCGCGCATGCGCGCGGTGGCGTTCTCGGTGGGCAGCGACAGCACGAGCAATTGCCAGGTCATGACGTAGCGTAGTCTACTTCATGTAGAACTAGCTACATCGTTTTCCGGGATTGCCGAAGGGTGAAGCGAGGCCGCGCCCGCATGGCCAGGCGCGGCCGTTTCGGTGCGCGGGGCGCGTCAGCGCCGGTGGTATGCGGTGTAGAGCGCGACCGCCAGCACGGCGAACGCTGCCATCAGCGCCAGGCCCGAGCGGGCGGCGGCGTCGTGCATCCAGACTTCGGCGCGCCAGAAACCCGCAGCCTGCGGCCAGTGGTGCCACAGCAGCGCGGCCCACAGCGCCACGCAGCCCCACAGCCAGCCGAGCCAGCGCACCGCGCGGAACGCGCGATGACGGAACCCCGCCATGAAGGCCCAGAACGCCGGCACGACGAACGCCCCGGCCCACAGCCACCACACGGGCTTGCCGATCTGCGCGGCCGCCAAGCCGAGCATCAGCAGGCACAGCGCAAGGTTGAGGGCTCGCAGCATCCGGTGATCGTAGCGAACGCGTTCACGTCACGAGGCTCGAAACGACGTGCGACACCACCCACCATGCGAGCAACGTCACGATCGAGAGCGAGATCAACAGCACGATCGCCGCGCCCCACAGGCGCGGCAGCTCGTCGGCGCTGCAAGGCTGGACGCCGCACGCAGTTGCATGCTGCAATCGGGCATCGGCAGGCACCCCGCCCGCCGCTCACCGACGACGACAAGGAGACGACGAGATGAAGGTTCGCCCTCTGGCGATCTGGCGTGCCGTGCTGGCAACGTTCGCCCTTCTCGCAGGCACGGCGCCGCCGTTGCACGCACAGGAGGAGACGTTCAACCTCAAGATCGCGCACTGGGTGCCGCCGGCACATCCGCTGCAGAAGGCGCTCGAGGACTGGGCCGCGTCGGTCGAGAAGGATTCCAACGGCACCATCAAGTCGAAGATCTACCCGTCGCAGCAACTGGGCAAGGCCTTCGATCACTACGACATGGCGCGCGACGGGATCGCCGACCTCACCTACGTCAATCCGGGCTATCAGCCGGGACGCTTCCCGATCATCGCCGCCGGCGAACTGCCGTTCCTGATCGCCAACGCCAAGGGCGGCTCGCAGGCGTTCGACGCCTGGTACCGCAAGTACGCTGCACAGGAGATGAAGGACGTCAAGTTCTGCCTCGCTTTCGTGCACGACCCCGGCAGCTTCCATTCGCGGGTCAAGAAGATCATGGTCCCTGACGACATCAAGGGCATGAAGATCCGCCCGGCCCACGCCACCATGGCGACCTTCGTCACCATGCTGGGTGGCACCAACGTGCAGGCCTCGGCGCCCGAGGTGCGCGACGTGATCGAAAAGGGCGTTGCCGATGCCGTCACCTTCCCCTGGGGCTCGGTGATCCTGTTCGGCATCGACAAGGTCACCAAGTACCACATGGACGCTCCGCTCTACACCACCACGTTCGCGTTCGTGTTCAACAAGGCGAAGTACAACCGCATGTCGGCGAAGCAGAAGAAGGTCATCGACGACCACTGCACCAACGAATGGGCGGCCAGGGTGGCCGGGCCCTGGGCCGACTTCGAGCACGCGGGCATCGCCAAGCTCGCGGCGGAACCCGGTCACGAGGTCTACCCGATCTCGGCCGAGCAGACGAAGCTGTGGAAGCAGGCCGCCCAGCCGCTGCACAAGACCTGGGCGGACAACGTGCGCAAGGTCGGCGGCAATCCCGACGTCATGATGAAGGAACTCGTCGATAGCCTGAACAAGTTCGACGCCGCCGCGAAGTGACAGCGGCATCCCCGGCGACGCGCGTCGACCGCGCGATCGGCGCGATCGAGGTGACCGCGGCGTGCTTCCTCGCCGCGGTCGGCGCGCTCACCTTCGTGTCGGTGATCCTGCGCTATCTGTTCAGCTGGGCGATTCCCGACACCTACGACATCAGTCGCCTGCTGCTGGCGATCCTCATCTTCTGGGGCATGGCGGGCACCGGATACCGGGGCGAACACATCACGGTCGACCTGCTCTGGGGCGCATTCGGCCCGCGCGCGCGGCGTGCGCTGGATGTGTTCTCCAACCTCGTCACGCTGCTCGCGATGGCAGTGTTCGCCACCATGATGTGGCACAAGGTGTTCGATACGCGCGCCGACCACCTCCTCACCTTCGACCTGCACCAGCCGGTGTGGATCTACTACCTGGTGGCGTGGCTCGGCCTGGCCGCCGCGGTGGTGCTGCTCGCGCTGCGCGTCTATCGCCTGGCGCTGCGCCCTGGCTCGCCGGAGGCGAGCAAAGGGCCGCTCGGCGCCGAGTGATCCGCAACGCATGAGCAACCACACGATCGCCGTCGGCGGCTTCGTCCTGCTGTTCGTGCTGATGCTGCTGCGCGTGCCGGTGGGCATCGCGATGGGCGTGATCGGCATCGCCGGCTTCGGTTTCATGACGCGCGATTTCGACGCCGCGTTGGCGCTGCTCGCACAGTCGCCGATCCGCACCGTTGCCGATCTGCAGTTCGCGGTGATTCCGCTGTTCCTGCTGATGGGCGCGTTCGCGTCCGCCTCGGGCATGAGCCGCGAGTTGTTTCGCGTCTCGAATGCCTTCGTCGGCCATTTCAAGGGCGGGCTGGGCATCGCGACGATCGCCGCCTGTGGCGGCTTCGCCGCCATTTGCGGCTCCTCGGTCGCGACCGCCGCCACCTTCTCTTCGGTTGCGTACCCCGAGATGCGGCGCTACGGCTACCCGCAGAGCTTCTCCACCGGGGTGATCGCCGCCGGCGGGTCGCTTGGCATCATGATCCCGCCTTCGACCGTGCTCGCCGTCTACGGCCTGATCACCGAGCAGGACATCGGCAAGCTGTTCATCGCCGGGATCCTGCCCGGCATCGTCGCGGTGGCGATGTACATCGCCACCATCAACCTCATCGGCTTCGTGCGCCCG
>DASURM010000476.1:0-8523 GCA_036280035.1 Burkholderiaceae bacterium
GGCCGCGCCATCTCGCACAATCGCCTCCAACCAGCCGCGCGCGGCTTGCGCGTGATCACCGCCCGAGGCAGACGATGCTCGCGATCATCGGAGGAACCGGCCTGTACGACCTGGCCGGCATGCAGATCGAACACGAGCTGAGCCCCGAGACGCCGTTCGGACGCGCCTCGGGCCCGGTGCTGCGCGGCCGGCTGCACGGCCGCGAGCTGTTGTTTCTCGCTCGCCACGGTGCCGGCCACCGCCTGCTGCCGCACGAGGTCAACTACCGCGCCAACGTGTTCGCGCTCAAGCGCGCGGGCGCGACGCAGATCCTCGGCTTCTCGGCGGTGGGCAGCCTGGCCGAAGCGGTGGCGCCGGGCGAACTGGCGATGCCATCGCAGTACTTCGACTGGACCCGCGGCAAGCGCGAGTCGTCGTTCTTCGGCCAAGGTGTGGCGGCCCACGTGTCGACCGCACTGCCGGTCAGCGCCAACCTGGTGGCCTGGGTGGCCGCGTCGGCCCGCACGCTCGGCCTGACGCTGCACACCGGGCTCACCTATGCCTGCGTCGAGGGCCCGCGGCTGGGCACGCGCGCCGAGAGTCAGTTCATGCGCGGCGCCGGCTGCCATCTGGTGGGAATGACCAACGTGCCCGAGGCCTTTCTCGCGCGCGAGGCGCAGATCTGCTATGCGACGGTGGGCCTCGTCACCGACTATGACTGCTGGCTCGACGACCCGACCCAGCACGTCAGCGTCGGCGCGATCCTCGAGCGCTACGGCCGCAGCCTGGCCAACGCGCGCGGGCTGCTCGACGCGTTGCTGCGGCAGCCGCTGCCGAGCGAGGAACCCGAGATCCGCCAGGCGTTGGCATCGGCGGTGCTGACGGCCGACGCGGCGCTCGACGAAGGCCAGCGCGGCTGGCTGGCCGTGCTGCGGCGCTGATCCCCTGAGGCGCGCTGCGGCCCAGGCCCGGCCTGCATGCGGCCACCGATAATCGGCGCATGAATCCCCTGCTCGCGCGCCTGCATCCGTACCCTTTCGAACGCTGGCGCGAGCTGACGCTGGGCGTGCAGCATCGAGGAAGTTTGTCGCCGATCAGTCTGGGCATCGGCGAGCCGCGCCACCCGACGCCGCCGCTGATCCAGCAGGCGATCACCGCCTCGCTCGCAGGGCTGTCGGTGTACCCGCTGACGATCGGCGAGCCGCGGCTGAGAGAAGCCTGCGCGTCGTGGCTGGCGCGGCGCTACGGCGTGCGCGTCGACGCGGCGACGCAAGTACTGCCGGTGAACGGCTCGCGCGAGGCGCTGTTTGCGCTGGCGCAGGTGGTGCTCGACGCCACCCGCGACGGCGCCACCGTGGTCTGCCCGAATCCCTTCTACCAGATCTACGAGGGTGCGGCGCTGCTCGGCGGTGCGCGCACGGCGTTCGTCAACAGCGATGCGGCGCGCAACTTCGCGGCCGACTGGTCGCAGCTCGACGCCGCCACCTGGGCGCGCACGCAGCTGGTGTACGTGTGCTCGCCGGGCAACCCCACCGGCACCGTGATGCCGCTGGCGCAGTGGCGCGCGCTGTTCGAGCTGTCGGACCGCTACGGCTTCGTGATCGCCAGCGACGAGTGCTACTCGGAGATCTACTTCCGCGACGACGACGGCGCGCCGCTGGGCGGCCTGCAGGCCGCCCACGCGCTCGGCCGCGACGACTACCGCAATCTGGTGATGCTGACTTCGCTGTCCAAGCGCTCCAACGTGCCGGGCATGCGCTCGGGCTTTGCCGCCGGCGACGCGCAGATCATGAAGGCGTTCCTGCAGTACCGCACCTATCACGGTAGCGCGATGAGCCCGGTGGTGCAGGCCGCGAGCATCGCGGCGTGGAACGACGAGGAGCACGTGCAGGCCAATCGCGCGCTGTACCGCGAAAAGTTCGCGCAGGTCACGCCGCTGCTGCAAAGCGTGCTCGACGTGCAGTTGCCCGATGCCGGCTTCTATCTGTGGGCCGCGGCTCCAGGCGGCGACGACGTCGCGTTCGCGCGTGCGCTGCTCGCTCAATACAATGTCGCCGTGCTGCCGGGCAGCCTGCTGGCGCGCGAGGCGCACGGCGTCAACCCCGGCCGCGGCCGCATCCGGATGGCGCTGGTGGCACAGACCGCCGAATGCGTCGAGGCCGCGCAGCGCATCGTCCACTTCACCGAGCGGCTCTAGACGCCGCAGCAACACCATGAGCGAATCCGCGCAATCGATCGTCGACCTGGCCTGGGAGGGCCGCACCGCACTGAACCCGGCCAACGCCGACCCCAGGATCCGCGACGCCGTGGAGCAGACGATCGCCGACCTGAACGCCGGGCGCATCCGCGTCGCCGAGCGCCGTGGCGTCGGCGATTGGCAGGTGAATCAATGGGTCAAGAAGGCGGTGCTGCTGAGCTTCAGGCTGAGCGACAACCGCCCGATGCGCGCCGGCGACCTCGGTTTCTTCGACAAGGTGAACACGAAGTTCGCCCACCTCGACGAGGCGCAGATGCGCGCCACCGGCGTGCGCGTGGTGCCGCCCGCGGTGGCGCGCCGCGGCAGCTTCGTCGCGCGCAACGTGGTGCTGATGCCGTCGTACGTCAACATCGGCGCCTACGTCGACGAGGGCACGATGGTCGACACCTGGGCCACCGTGGGCTCGTGCGCGCAGATCGGCAAGAACGTGCACCTGTCGGGCGGCGTCGGCATCGGCGGCGTGCTCGAGCCGCTGCAGGCCAACCCGACGATCATCGAGGACAACTGCTTCATCGGTGCACGCTCCGAGGTGGTCGAGGGCGTGATCGTCGAGGAGAACTCGGTCATCAGCATGGGTGTGTTCATCGGCCAGAGCACCAAGATCTACGACCGCATGACCGGGCAAGTGCACTACGGCCGGGTGCCTGCCGGATCGGTGGTGGTGAGTGGGTCGCTGCCGGCCGCCGATGGCAGCCACAGCCTCTATTGCGCGGTGATCGTGAAGCGCGTCACTGCCGCAACCCGCGCCAAGACCAGCATCAACGAGTTGCTGCGCGAGTAAGACGGCACACTACCGGGCTGGTGCGTAGCAGAGCGGAGCCCCCTAGATGAGCGGCAACATGGAGAAGGTGCTGCGCATGATGGCGGACAAGAAGGCGTCGGACGTCTTCATGTCGGCCAACATGCCGATCCTGATCAAGATCAACGGCCAGATGCTGCAGCTGTCCGACCAGTCGCTGACGCCGGGCCAGCCGCGCCAGCTGCTCACCGAAATCCTGTCGCCGCAGCAGCTCGAGGAGCTCGATGACACCGGTGAGCTGAACATGGGCATGGGCATGGAAGGGCTCGGCACCTTCCGGATGTCGGCGTTCCGACAGCGCGGCTCGATCGCCGCGGTGATCCGCTATATCCCCAGCGACATCCCGTCGCTCGAATCGCTCAACCTGCCGCCGACGCTGTCTCAACTCGTGCTCGAGAAGCGCGGCCTGATCCTGATGGTTGGCGCCACCGGCACCGGCAAGAGCACGACGCTGGCGTCGATGCTCGAGTGGCGCAACCAGCAGATGGCGGGCCACATCCTGACGATCGAAGATCCGATGGAATTCGCGTTCACCAACAAGCGCTCGCTGGTGAACCAGCGCGAGGTCGGCCGCGACACCAACACGCTGCAGGTGGCACTGAGGAACGCGCTGCGGCAGGCGCCCGACTGCATCCTGATCGGCGAAATCCGCGACCGCGAGACGATGACCTCGGCGATCTCGTACGCGCTGTCGGGCCACCTCGTGCTGGCCACGCTGCACGCCAACAACAGCTATCACGCGCTGGGGCGGATCCTGTCGTTCTACACGCCGGAGGCACGCCTCGCGCTGCTGAGCGACCTCTCGTCGGGCCTGCGCGCGATCGTGTCGCAGCGCCTGGTGCGCGCTTCGGCAGGCGGCCGCCTGCCGTCGGTGGAGATCATGCTCAACACCAAGCTGGTAGCCGAGCTGATCGAGAAGAACGAGTTCACCGCCGTCAAGGAGGCGATGGAGAAATCGCTCGCCGAGGGCTCGCAGACCTTCGAAGAGGACCTGGCACGCATGATCGGCGACGGGCTGATCACGCGTGACGAAGGCCTGTCGCACGCCGACTCGCCGACCAACCTGATGTGGCGCCTGCAGAACGACCAGACGCCGATCGCGCGCGCACCGGTCAAGAGCGAGGACCCCGACACCGCGTTCTTCACCGAGATCGCGCTCGACGTCGTCGGCGACACGCCCAACTCGCGCAGCGCGCCGCTGACGCGCCGCTGACACACCCACCCCCGAAGCGGGCCTGGCGGAGCCAGCTCCGCGGCGTTTGCTTGGGGATGCGACGCTGGGGCGTCGCAGATAATTGCATCGTGAGTACCACGCTGCACCTGCTCGAAGCCCTGATCTCGCGCCAGTCGGTCACACCGGCCGACGACGGTTGTCAGGCGCTGATCGCCGAGCGGCTGCGACCGCTGGGCTTCGAATGCGAGCCGATGCCGTTCGGCCCCGAGCAGGCGCGGGTCAGCAATCTGTGGGCGATCCATCGAGGCTCGCGCGCCGGGCCGACCGTGGTGTTGGCGGGCCACACCGACGTCGTGCCCAGCGGCCCGCTCGAGCAATGGCGCAGCGATCCGTTCGTGCCGACGCATCGCGACGGGCGCCTGTACGGCCGCGGCGCCGCCGACATGAAGACCTCGGTGGCAGCGATGGTGGTGGCGTGCGAGGAATTCGTGCGTGCGCAGCCGGCGCACGCCGGCGCGGTGGCGTTGTTGATCACCAGCGACGAAGAAGGCCCATCGACCGATGGCACGGTGCGCGTCGTCGAGGTGCTGCGGCAGCGCGGCGAGCAGCTCGACTGCTGCATCGTCGGCGAGCCGACCTCGGTGGAGAAGCTCGGCGACATGATCAAGAACGGCCGCCGCGGCTCGCTGTCGTGCAAGCTCACGGTCAAGGGCGTGCAGGGCCATGTCGCGTACCCGCAGCTGGCACGCAACCCGATCCACCAGCTCGCGCCGGCGCTGGCCGAACTCGCCGCAACCGAATGGGACCGCGGCAACGAGCACTTCCCGCCGACGACGTTCCAGGTCTCCAACATCCGCGGCGGCACCGGCGCGCTCAACGTGATCCCGGGCCACGTGGTGGTCGACTTCAATTTCCGCTTCAGCACCGAGTCGACGCCGCAGTCGCTCACGGCGCGCGTGCAGGCGATGCTCGAGCGCCACGGCCTCGACTGCGAGACTTCGTGGGTGCTCGGTGGCGAGCCGTTCCTGACGACACCGGGCGCGCTGAGCGAAGCGCTGACGGCGGCGATCCGCGCCGAGCGCGGCATCACGCCGGTGCTGTCGACCACCGGCGGCACCTCCGACGGCCGCACCATCGCCAAGGTCTGCCCGCAAGTGGTCGAGTTCGGACCGATCAACGAAACCATCCATAAAATCGACGAGAACGTGATCGTGGCCGACATCGAGCCGCTGAAGAACATCTACCGTCGCACCCTCGAAGCCCTGTTGACGTGAATGTCCTGCAATTGATCGAGCGCTGCAGCGCCCGCCTCGAACAGGCGGGCGTTTCGTTTGGGCAGGGCACGACCAACGCATTCGACGAAGCCGTGTGGCTGGTGCTGTGGCGGTTGAAGCTGCCGCTCGATGCGCTCGACGAGGTGGCCGGGCAAGAGCTCGACGAGCAGGCGATCGCGCACGTCGAGGCGCTGATCGCCAAGCGCATCGAGACGCGGCGCCCTGCGGCCTACCTGACCGGCGAAGCCTGGCTGCAGGGCGTGCCGTTCAGCGTCGACGAGCGCAGCATCGTGCCGCGCTCGCTGATCGCCGAGGTGCTCGCCGACGGCACCCTCGACGCCTGGCTGCACGGGCCGCCGGCGCGCGTGCTCGACCTGTGCACTGGCAACGGCAGCCTCGCGGTGCTGGCGGCGATGCGCTGGCCGGCCACCGCGGTCGACGCCTGCGACGTGTCGAGCGACGCGCTTCACCTTGCGCGCATCAACCTGCAGCGACACGATCTCGAAGACCGCATCGCGCTGCACGCCGGCGACGGCCTGGCCGCGGCGCGCGGCCGCTACGACCTGATCCTGTGCAACCCGCCGTACGTCAATGCCGCGTCGATGGCTGCGCTGCCGCCGGAGTTCAAAGCGGAACCCGCGCTCGCGCTGGCCGGCGGCGACGACGGCATGGACTTCGTGCGCAGCCTGATCGACGAGGCCGCGTCACACCTGCAGCCGCGCGGCCTGCTGGTGCTCGAGATCGGCCACGAGCGCGCGCACTTCGACGCCGCGTTCCCGCAGCTCGAGGTCGTGGGCCTGCCGACCAGTGCAGGCGACGACGCGGTGCTGTCGATCGATCGCGACTCGCTGGAGCGTCGATGAGCACCGAACAGCAGCCGGGTGCGAGGCCATGATCACGCTGCGCGACGTCACGCTGCGCCGCGGCGCCAAGGTGGTGCTCGAGCGCACCAGCCTCACCGTGCACGCCAGCGAGAAGGCGGGCCTGGTCGGCCGCAACGGCGCCGGCAAGTCGTCGCTGTTCGCGCTGCTGGCGGGCCGGCTGCATGCCGACAAGGGTGACGTCGACGTGCCGCCGCGCTGGCGCATCGGCGAGGTGGCGCAATCGATGCCCGAGACCGGCGACGGCGCGACCGAATTCGTGCTGCAGGGCGACGACGTGTTGATGCGCGCGCAGGCGCAGCTCGTCGACGCCGAAACCGGTGGCGACGGTCACGCGATCGCCGAGGCACACCTGGCGCTCGACGAGGCCGGCACCTTCGACGCCCGGGCACGGGCTCAGGCGCTGCTGCTCGGGTTGGGCTTTCACGTCGATCAGCTCGACGCGCCGGTGAACAGCTTCTCCGGCGGCTGGCGCATGCGGCTGCAACTGGCGCGCGCGCTGATGGCGCCCACCGATGCGCTGTTGCTCGACGAACCGACCAACCACCTCGACCTCGACGCGCTGGTATGGCTCGAGAGCTGGCTGGTGCGCTACCCCGGCACGCTGATCGTCATCAGCCACGATCGCGAGTTCCTCGATGCGATCACCAAGGTCACGCTGCACGTCGACGAGGCGCGCGTCGAGCGCTACAGCGGCAACTACAGCGCGTTCGAGGAGGCGCGTGCCGAGCGCATCGAGCAGGCGCAGGCGGCGTACGCAAAGCAACAGGAGCGCATCGCCCACCTGCAGCGCTTCATCGACCGCTTCAAGGCCAAGGCCACCAAGGCCAGGCAGGCACAAAGCCGCGTCAAGGCGCTGGCCCGGATGGAAAGGCTCGCGCCGGTGCTGACCGCGAGCGACTTTCAGTTCGAATTCCGCGAACCTGCGAGTCTTCCCGACCCGATGCTCAACCTGCGCGACGTGTCATGCGGATACGGTAGCGACGCGACCATCCTGCGGCACGTCACCCGTAGCGTACGCGCCGGCCAGCGCATCGGCGTGCTCGGCGCCAACGGTCAGGGCAAGTCGACCCTGGTGAAGACGATCACCGGCGCGCTGCCCCCGCTCGCCGGCAGCCTGACCATCGGCAAGGGCCTGGTGATCGGCTATTTCGCGCAGCAGGAGATGGACCTGCTGCACGAGGACGACACGCCGTTGCAGATGATGGCGCGGCTGGCGCGCAAGCAGGTGGAGCAAGGTGGCAGCGACACCCGCGAGCAGGACTTGCGCAACTTTCTCGGCCAGTTCGCCTTTGCCGGCGACATGGTGCACCAGCGCGTCGGCACGCTGTCGGGCGGCGAGCGCGCGCGGCTGGTGCTGGCCACCATCGTCTGGCAGCGCCCCAACCTGCTGCTGCTCGACGAGCCGACCAACCACCTCGACCTGACGACGCGCGAGGCGCTGTCGATGGCGCTCAACGAATTCGATGGCGGCGTGATGCTGGTGAGCCACGACCGCGCGCTCTTGCGCGAGGTGTGCGACGAGTTCTGGCTGGTGGTCGACGGCGGCGTCGAGGAGCTCGACGCCGACCTCGACGAGTACCAGCGCTGGCTGCTCGAGGTGGCGCGCGCCCGCGCGCGCGGCAGCGAAGCGCCGGCGCGACCCGGTCGGCCACCTTCGGTGGTCGCCGCACCGAACGCCCGCGCGCCTGCGCCGAAGGCGCCCCCACCCGCGGCCGGCAGCCGACGCGACGAGCGCAAGCAGCAGGCGCAATCGCGCGCGCAACTAGCCACCCGCACGCGGCCGCTGCGCCTGGAGATCGCGCAGATCGACGGCCGACTCGAGAAGCTCGGCGCCGAGAAGGCCCAACTCGAGGCGGCGCTGCTCGCCGGAGCGGTGCCGGGCACCGAGATGGCCGAGCACGGACGTCGGCTCAATCACATCGCCGCCGAGACGGCGATGCTCGAAGAGCGTTGGCTCGAATTGCACGCACAGATCGAATCCATCACGGTCGGCGGCTGAGCTGTCCGCCCGGCGGGCAAGTTCACTCCCGAGGGTGCATGGGGCTGGCCGCGAACACTCGCTGCCCTTCGTGGGTGAGGACCGGCGCGCCAGCGCCTTCCGGGACGCCGAGCGCGACCGCATCGCGGCCTGACGATTCCCCGGGGCGCCGCCGCTC
>DASURM010000477.1:0-8990 GCA_036280035.1 Burkholderiaceae bacterium
GGCGTGGTGCCCGGGCTGATGATGGCGACTATCTTCATCGTGTTCGCGGTGGTCTCGGTGGCGCTGTGGCACCGCCAGCTGGGGCGCGAGCGCCGCGCCACGCTGGCGGAGGCGCTGCGCGCAATCGGCAAGTCGGCCTGGGCGCTGTCGCTGCCGGTGTTCGTGCTCGGCGGCATGTACACCGGCGTCTTCACCGCCACCGAGGCCGCCGCCGCGGGCGCGCTGCTGGCGCTGGCGATCGGCGCCTTCGCCTACCGCACGATCGGGCTGCGCGCGATCTGGGAGGCGGCGATCGACGCGAGCCGCACCTCGGCGATGCTGTTCATGATCCTCGCAGGCGCATCGGTGTTCGGTCACGTGCTGACGAAGATGCGCATCCCGCAGCAGATCGTCGAGCTGGTGGTGTCGTACGACCTCGGCGTCAACGGCTTCCTGATCGCGATGATGGCGCTGATCTTCGTGCTCGGCATGTTCCTGGAGTCGATCGCGATCATCCTGATCACCTCGCCGGTGATCCTGCCGGTGATGCAGCACCTGGGCATCGACCCGATCTGGTACGGCATCCTGCTGACCATCAACCTCGAGCTGGCGCAGATCACGCCGCCGGTGGGGATGAACCTGTTCACCATCAAGGCGATCACCCGCGCGCCGATGGGCGAGATCATCCGCGGCTCGGCACCCTACGTGCTGCTGATGATCCTGGCGATGGCGCTGGTGAT
This sequence comes from Burkholderiaceae bacterium, assembly GCA_036280035.1. Classification (GTDB taxonomy): domain Bacteria; phylum Pseudomonadota; class Gammaproteobacteria; order Burkholderiales; family Burkholderiaceae_C; genus JAEUPI01. Next base: position 720 of record DASURM010000477.1, read on the forward strand.
GATCTGGCCGCAGATCGCGCTGTGGCTGCCGGGCACGATGGCGGCGCAGCGCTGAGAAATGACCACCCAAGCGCTCACGCCGCAGGCCTTTCTCGCGTTGCTGCTGCTGGCCTGCACCTTCGCCGGCAACCACGTGGCCGCGCGCGTCGCGTTCGACCATGGCGTCGACGTCGTCACCGCGGTGGCTTCGCGCAGCCTGGGCACCGCGCTGGTGGTGTCGCTGCTCGTCGCCTGGCAGCGAGTGCCGCTGAGGCACAGCGCGCGCCACCGGCGCTTCATGGTGCTGATCGCGCTGCTGGTCACCGTGCAGAGCGTGCTCCTGTACGCCGCGGTGGCGCGCATGCCGGTGGGGCTCGCGCTGCTGGTGTTCAACAGCTACCCGATCTGGGCCACGCTGGCGGCGCGCGTGTTCTACGGCGTCCGGCCCGAGCGCGCGGTGCTGATCGCCATTCCCGTGATCCTGCTCGGGCTCATGCTCGCGCTCGACATCGTGCGCGTCGCCGGCTCCGGCGGCGCCGCGATCGTCGGGCCCGGCGTCGCGTTCGCGCTCGGCGGGGCAGCCAGCTTCGGCCTCGTGCTGGCGCTGACGCAGCACGAAGTGGCCGACCTCGACGGCCGCGTGCGCAGCGCGTTCACGATGGCCGTGGTCGGCGTGCTGGCGCTGGGTGCCGGCGTGGCAGGCGGCGGGCTGCATTGGCCCGACGCCCCCGCGGGCTGGTGGGGGCTGGTCGCGCTCACCGCTCTGTACGGCACCGCGTTCACCGCGGTGTTCACGCTGCTGCCCAAGCTGGGCGCGGTCAGCAACTCGCCGATCCTCAACATCGAGCCGGTGGCCGCGCTGGTGCTCGGCTGGCTCGTGCTCGGGCAATCGGTGAGCCCGCTGCAATGGCTCGGCGCGCTGATCGTCGTCGGCGCGGTGATGGCGCTGGGCCTGCGCAGGCGCTGAGCGGTGATCGAAGCGTTCCTGTGGTCCACCGGCGTGGTCGCCCTCGGCGAGATGGGCGACAAGACGCAGTTGCTGGCCCTTGTGCTGGCAGCGCGCTTCAAGCGGCCGTGGCCGATCGTCGCCGGCATCGCGGTGGCCACGCTGGCCAACCACGCGCTGGCCGCGGCGCTCGGCCACTGGATCGCGCTGCAGCTCGGAGCCACCGTGCTGCGCTGGGCGGTGGGGTTGGGTTTCATCGCGATGGCGGCGTGGATGCTGGTGCCCGACCGGCTCGATGGCGGCGATGCCGCGGCGCGCGGCGGCCACTGGGGCGTGTTCGCCACCACGGTGGTGGCGTTCTTCCTCGCCGAGATGGGAGACAAGACGCAGCTCGCGACGGTGGCGCTGGCGGCGCGGTTTGCCGACCTCGGCAGCGTCGTCGCCGGCACCACCGCGGGGCTGCTGCTGGCCGACGCGCCGGTGGTGTGGCTCGGCGACGCGATGTCGCGCCGCCTGCCGATGAAGGGGCTGCACCGGGTGGCTGCGCTGTCGATGGCGCTGCTGGGCGTGCTGGCCTTGCTCGACGTCGGGGGCGTGTTCACCCGATAGCGTGCGTCGAGCGGGCGCCCGACGGCTGCGCCTGGGGCGCGGGGAGATCGCGGCGCGTGGCCAACCCGGCCGGGCGTGCCCTGGTACGCTCGCCACCCGGGCCCTAGCGGGTCGCCGCGTCAAGGGGCCGCGCTCGAGGCACGGCCTGACCGCCAGGAGACCAACGTGTTCGAGTCCACCTTCCAGATCGACCTCGGCCCCGACATCGCGATGTTGCGCGACGCGGTGCGCGACTTCGCGCAGCATGAGATCGCGCCGCGTGCCGCCGACATCGAACGCGCCAACGAATTCCCGGCCGACCTCTGGCGCAAGCTCGGCGAGTTGGGCGTGATGGGGCTCACCGTCGGCGAGGCCTACGGCGGCACCGCGCTGGGCTACCTGGCGCACATGGTCGCGCTCGAGGAGATCAGCCGCGCCAGCGCCGCGGTGGGCCTGAGCTACGGCGCGCACTCCAACCTGTGCGTCAACCAGATCCACCGCAACGGCAGCGAGGCGCAGCGGCACAAGTACCTGCCCCGGCTGATCAGCGGCGAGCACGTCGGCGCGCTGGCGATGAGCGAGCCCGGCGCCGGCTCCGACGTGGTGAGCATGACGCTGAAGGCCGAGCGCCGCGGCGATCGCTTCGTGCTCAACGGCAGCAAGATGTGGATCACCAACGGCGGCGACGCCGACACGCTCGTGGTCTACGCCAAGACCGAGCCGCAGATGGGCGCGCGCGGCATGACCGCGTTCATCGTCGAGAAGGGGCTCGAGGGTTTCACGCACGGCCAGCACCTCGACAAGCTCGGCATGCGCGGCTCGAACACCTACCCGCTGTTCTTCCAGGATTGCGAGGTGCCGGCCGACAACGTGCTCGGCGGCGAGGGCAACGGCGCCAAGGTGTTGATGAGCGGCCTCGACTACGAGCGCGCCGTGCTCGCGGCGGGGCCGCTGGGCATCATGGCCGCGTGCATGGACGTGGTGATCCCGTACGTGCACGAGCGCAAGCAGTTCGGCCAGAGCATCGGCGAGTTCCAACTCATGCAGGGCAAGGTGGCAGACATGTACACCACGCTGCAGGCGTGCCGCGCGTACGTCTACGCGGTCGGCCGCGCCTGCGACAGCGCCGACCACGCGCGCACGCTGCGCAAGGACGCCGCCGGCGCGATCCTCTACGCGGCCGAGAAGGCCACCTGGATGGCCGGCGAGGCGATCCAGGCGCTCGGCGGCGTCGGCTACACGAACGAGTTCCCCGCCGGCCGGCTGTGGCGCGATGCCAAGCTGTACGAGATCGGCGCAGGGACGAGCGAGATCCGTCGGATGCTGATCGGTCGCGAGCTGTTCGCGGAGACCATGTAATGCCCCAGCTCGCGAGCAAGCTCAACCCGCGCTCCGAGGAATTCAAGGCCAACGCCGCGACGATGCGCGCGCTGGTCGACGACCTGCACGCGCAGGTCGAGCGCGTCGCACAGGGCGGCCCGGCGGAGGCGCGCGCCAAGCACGAGGCGCGCGGCAAGCTGCTGCCGCGCGAGCGCGTGCAGCGGCTGCTCGACCCCGGCACGCCGTTTCTCGAGCTTGGCGCGCTGGCGGCACTCGGCGTCTACAAGGAGAAGAACGGCTCCGACGCCGCGCCGAGCGCGGGCGTGATCACCGGCATCGGCCGCGTCGCGGGCGTCGAGTGCGTGATCGTCTGCAACGACGCCACCGTCAAGGGCGGCACCTACTACCCGCTGACGGTGAAGAAGCACCTGCGCGCGCAGGAGATCGCGCAGATGAACCGGCTGCCGTGCATCTACCTCGTCGACTCCGGCGGCGCCAACCTGCCCAACCAGGACGAGGTGTTCCCCGACCGCGAGCACTTCGGCCGCATCTTCTACAACCAGGCCAACCTGTCGGCGCAGGGCATCGCGCAGATCGCGGTGGTGATGGGCTCGTGCACCGCCGGCGGCGCCTACGTGCCGGCGATGAGCGACGAAGCCATCATCGTCAGGGACCAGGGCACCATCTTCCTCGGTGGCCCGCCGCTGGTGAAGGCCGCGATCGGCGAGGTCGTCAGCGCCGAAGACCTCGGCGGCGGCGACGTGCACACGCGGCTGTCGGGCGTGGCCGACCACCTGGCCGAGAACGACCTGCACGCGCTGGCGCTGGCGCGCCAGGCGGTGGCCAACCTCAACCTGACCAAGCCGCAGCCGCTTCGACTGCGCGAGCCGCGCGCGCCGCGCTACGCGGCCGAAGAGATCTACGGCGTGGTGCCCGCCGACACGCGCAAGCCCTACGACGTGCGCGAGGTGATCGCGCGCATCGTCGACGACAGCGAGTTCGACGAGTTCAAGGCACGCTACGGCACCACGCTGGTCACCGGATTCGCGCACATCGAGGGCATGCCGGTGGGCTTCGTCGCCAACAACGGCATCCTGTTCTCCGAGAGCGCGGTGAAGGGCGCGCACTTCATCGAACTGTGCTGCCAGCGCCGCGTACCGCTGGTGTTCCTGCAGAACATCACGGGCTTCATGGTCGGGCGCCGCTACGAGAACGAAGGCATCGCCAAGCACGGCGCCAAGATGGTCACCGCGGTGGCCACCGCCACGGTGCCCAAGTTCACGATCATCATCGGCGGCAGTTTCGGCGCCGGCAACTATGGCATGTGCGGCCGCGCGTACTCGCCGCGGTTTCTCTGGATGTGGCCCAACGCGCGCATCTCGGTGATGGGCGGCGAGCAGGCCGCCAGCGTGCTGGCCACCGTGCGCCGCGACGGCATCGAGGCTCGGGGCCGCCACTGGAGCGCCGAGGACGAGGCGGCGTTCAAGAAACCGATCCTCGAGCAGTACGAGCGCCAGGGGCATCCGTACTTTGCCAGCGCACGGCTGTGGGACGACGGCGTGATCGACCCGGCCGACACGCGGCGCGTGCTGGCGCTGGGCTTGAGCGCGAGCCTGAACGCGCCGATCCCCGAGAGCCCGAAGTTCGGCATCTTCCGGATGTGACCAGCATGGCCACCGCGCTCGACATCCAGCGCGACGGCGCGGTCGCACGGGTGTGGCTCGACCGGCCCGACGTGCGCAACGCGTTCAACGACGCGGTGATCGCCGAGCTGGGTGCGGCGTTTCGCAAGCTGGGCGGCGACGCGTCGCTGCGTGCCATCGTGCTCGGCGGGCGTGGCAAGGCGTTCTGCGCCGGCGGTGACTTGAACTGGATGCGCACGATGGCTGACTACTCGTGGGAGCAGAACCGCGCCGACGCACAGCGCCTGGCCGACATGCTGTGGACGCTCTACAGCTGCCCCATTCCCGTGGTGGGCCGCGTGCACGGCGACTGCTACGCCGGTGGCGTCGGCCTGGCGGCGGTGTGCGACGTGCTGGTCGCCGCCGAGGGCATGCACTTCTGCCTCAGCGAGGCGCGGCTCGGCCTGTTGCCGGCGACCATCGGTCCGTACGTCGTGAGGGCACTCGGCGAGCAGGCGTCGCGCCGTTACTTCGTCACCGCCGAGCGCTTCGGCGCCGCCGAGGCGCACCGCCTCGGCTTCGTGCACGAGCTGGCGAGCGCCGAGGCGATCGACGCCAAGGTCGACGCGATCGTGCAGACGCTGCTGGCCAACGGCCCGGCCGCGGTGCGCGCGAGCAAGCGGCTGGTCAAGGATCTCGCGGGGCAACTGCCGACGGCCGAGCTGCGCGCCGACACCGCGCGCCGCATCGCCGACATCCGCGCCAGCGACGAAGGTCGCGAAGGCGTGCAGGCCTTCCTGAGCAAGCGCAGCCCGAACTGGCAATGAATCTCGCCACGCTCGACCTCGACACCACGCAGCTGCTCGCGCTGGCGGCCGCACTCGGCTGGGCCAGCGGCCTGCGGCTGTACGCGGTGGTGTTCCTCACCGGCCTGGCGGGCTATCTCGGCTGGGTCACGCTGCCGCCGGGGCTGCACGTGCTGCAGCAGCCGGTGCTGCTGAGCGTGGCAGGCCTGCTGCTGCTGGTGGAGTTCTTCGCCGACAAGATCCCCGGGCTCGACACGGTGTGGGACGCGGTCCACACGTTCATCCGCATCCCGGCCGGCATGGCGTTGGCGGCGGCCGTGTTCGGTGGCGATTCGACGGTGTGGACCACGGCGGCGGCGCTGATGGGCGGCGCGCTCGCCGCCACGTCGCACGCGGCCAAGGCCACCACGCGCGCGGCGGCCAACACGTCGCCCGAGCCGTTCTCCAACCTCGGCCTGTCGCTGCTCGGCGACGCCGCGGTGCCGTCGATGCTGTGGCTGGCGTGGGCACACCCGGCCTGGTTCTTCGTCGCGTTGGCCATTGCGCTGGTGGTGATGGTCGGGCTCACCGTGCTGCTGTTCAAGTTCCTGCGCGCGCTGCTGCGATCGCTACGCATGCGGTTCGGAGCTGCGAGGGCTTGAGGCGTTCCAGAAGATCCTGATCGCAAGACGAGGCGAGAAGCGCACCCTGCACGGCCTTGAACGCTTCAGTGAAACGTTTCAAGGAATGCCTTCAACTTGCGCTGCTCGTCGTTGCTGAGCAGGACGGGTGTCATCCTGGTTCCCGGAAACATAGCGTCCGGCGCGGTTGCGAAGGCGACTGCGCCGGTGGACGACCAAGAGAGCTCGTGACCAGACAGGGCACGCGAGTACACATACTCAGTCGAGCCAACCTTGCGGCCGACCACGCCGACAAGGGCTGGGGCTATGCCGGCGGACCCGTCGATTGCTGAGTGGCACCCAGCACAGCGCGCTTTGAATACCTCAAGGCCCTCCTGGAAACGCGCATCCACGGTGGCGCTTAACGGTGCATCGCTCAATGTGGCGCCGCCGTATGCGCCAGCGACGGCCTTCTCACGCTGTGCGGCCGTCATGTCGTCGGATCGTTTGAGCTGTCGGCCAGCGTCCAGGTAGGGCGCATGTCCTGGCCGGTCACCGTTGCGCAGAATCAGCACATCCCCTTCATCCGTCAGTACTGCTAGCCTACCATCCGGGTACTCGGCGATGTCGCGCAGGCGAAATCCATAGAACTCGATGGGTTCGTCGTAAATGACCCGATCCTCGCGCATGCGCAATCGATGAATCGACTGGTTGATGAGCGACAACACCAGTAAGTCGCCCTTCCAGAGCGGAAACTCGTTTCCCCTCACTTCGATCAGACTCGACACGCCGATCGACGGCGTCCAGCTGTAGATGGGCGGCGTCCCGGTGTCGTGTCGACCCTGCGTGCCGTTGTGGGGCCATGGCAGTGGCCCGTAGTCGGTTCCAAGAGTAGCGTAGGGCCAGCCGTAGTTCGCGCCCTCGCGAATCAAGTTCAGTTCGTCGCCACCTCTCGGGCCGTGCTCTGTCTCCCAGATGCGTCCCGCCGAGTCCAACGCCAGCCCTTGTGGATTGCGCAGGCCTTTAGCGAAGGGCTTGAATTCCTTGGTCCTCAGGTCGACGAGAAGGATCTTGCCAAGCGTCGACTCGTCGATCTGCGACAACGGCGGGTATCCGCCAAGACCGTTCCACTTGTGGTCGCCGGTGGAGAAGAGTACCTTGTCCTTAGTCAGTCGAAGGATGCGCCCCCCTGAGGCCCAACCACTGAATGCGGTGCCGGGAACGTTGGAGCCCTCGAACGTAATGCAGGGCTTTGTCGCCAAGACCTTCTGAAGCGGCGAAACCAGCGCCAAAGAACCGTCGTGGACCGCCAATTCGCCCCGACTGAGCCACAGCTCGACACAGCCCCGCTGCGCATCGAAGTGATGGTGACCCACGAGCAGTTCGTATCGCGAATCCGGCCCCAATTCCGTCAGGCTGATGTCGGTCACCCTGAACCAGTTGGGATTGAAGTTCTTCGCCTGACTCACCGGATGACGGCTCAGGGCGTCCATCGCCATGTCCACCGAAAACGGCAGAACCGATAGTTCGCCGGCTCGGCTGATCAAACCAAACTTGCCGTGCCCGGTGGCGTAGAGCAAGCGATCGTCGCCCAACGCCTCGAGTCCGCCCCCCCAACCTCCGGCGTTGGGAAGATTGATTGTTCGGTATTCGAGGTTCGTGAGGTGCGTGGGCGAACGTAGCCAGCCGTCTTTGGCGGCAAGATGTTGCCTTACGCGCGGTGAGGCCTGCATCTTGACGGCCCAGCGGCCTGCATAGAGCCCGGCAACGAAGACCGCGGCGGCAGCGACCAACAAACCCAGCCTTCGAAGATCCATATTTTGGCAATTGGCAGACTTCTGGACTGCAGCGATCTGCTATTCGGAAATCTCGCTGCCTGTCTTCTTTGCCACGGAGGAATCAATCTTGGCCTCCCCCTGCGCAGGCGCGGTATCACCTGCATTGGTGGCAACAATTTCGAGTGGGCTTGATCTGGAACTGTTGACAGCGGCCACGCGCGCTGATCTCGGCAACCGCTCGAGGACGTGTTCGACAAGGTTCCAATCACCTACCGCGCCGACAAGCGCCGGCGCCGTCGGTTGGGGCGCGGGGTCCGTCGCAATGTGATCAGGCGTAGTGTCGGTGCCAGAATCGCCTGGATCGCGAATCGATCGGCGAGCGAGCCGCGGGAGTCGATGTGTTCAACAAGATCCTGATTGCCAACCGCGGCGAGATCGCGTGCCGCGTGGCCGCTACTGCGCGCCGCCTCGGCGTTCGCACCGTGGCCGTGTATTCCGATGCCGATGCGCAGGCGGCGCACGTGGCGGCGTGCGACGAGGCGGTGCACATCGGCGCCTCGTCGCCGCGCGAAAGCTACCTGCGCATCGAGCGCATCATCGAGGCGGCCCGGCAGACCGGGGCGCAGGCGATCC
>DASURM010000478.1:0-6988 GCA_036280035.1 Burkholderiaceae bacterium
GCCTCGCTGGCGAGCACGCGGCTGTTGGCGATGAACTCGTCGCCCAGCACATCGCGCAGCCGCTGCTCGGGCGGCGCGGCGCGCCACTGCTGCAGCAGGCGGCCGTCGTGCCAGAGCCCGAACTCCACGTCGGGGCGTGCCAGTGCGTGGCGACGCAACGCCTCGGTGCAATGGGCCAGTTCGGTGGCCTCGCTCTTGAGGAACTTGCGGCGCGCCGGCGTGTTGAAGAACAGCTCGTCGACCTCGACGGTGGTGCCGCGAGCGCGCGCGGCAACCGCTAGTTCGCCCGAGCCGCCGCGCAGGCAAGAGCCCTGGCCCGCGCCGTCGGTGCGGCTGGTCAGCGTCAGTTCCGAGATCGACGCGATCGCCGCCAGCGCCTCGCCGCGAAAGCCCATCGTGGCCACCTGCTCGAGGTCGGGCAGCGACGCGATCTTGCTGGTGGCGTGGCGCTTCAGCGCGAGCGCCAGTTCGTCGGCGGCGATGCCCACGCCGTCGTCCTCGACGACGATCGAGCGCACGCCGCCGCTGCGCAAGCGCACGACGATGCGGCCCGCTGCCGCGTCGAGCGCGTTGTCGACCAGTTCGCGCACCACCGAGGCCGGGCGCTCGACCACCTCGCCGGCCGCGATCTGGCTCACCAGCTCGCCCGGCAGCTCCCGGATCGGACGCCGCGCAGCGCTGTCCAATGTGGCCTGCATGGTCGTGCGATTGTAGGAGGCCGGCTTCGCTGGCGCCTGGATAATGGCTGCCGGTGGAGATCGCTGGCTTCCTGATCGACTTCGTGCTGCACGTCGACGCGCACCTGCGCGAGTTCGTCGAGCAGTACGGCGGCTGGGTCTATGCGCTGCTGTTCCTGATCGTGTTCGTCGAGACTGGCCTCGTGGTGATGCCGTTCCTGCCCGGCGACTCGCTGCTGTTCATCGTCGGGGCGCTGTGCGGGGCCGGGCTCATGAACTACTCGCTGGCGGTGCCGCTGCTGATCGGTGCCGCGGTACTCGGCAACCAGACCAACTACACGATCGGGGCGGTGATCGGTCCGCGCGTGTTCAGCTGGGAGCACTCGCGGCTGTTCAACAAGCATGCATTCGAGCGGGCGCACGCGTTCTACGAGGACTACGGCGGCATCACGCTGGTGGCGGCGCGCTTCCTGCCTTTCCTGCGCACGTTCGCGCCGTTCGTCGCCGGGGTCGCGCAGATGACGCGGGCCAAGTTCACGCTCTACGACGTGACCGGTGGCGCGCTGTGGGTGGTGTCGATCGTCACCGCCGGCTATGTCTTCGGCAACCTCGAATGGGTCAAAGCCCACATGAGCACGATCATCTGGGCGATGATCGTGTTGCCGGGGATGCTCGCGCTCGCCGGCGCGTGGCGCGCCAAGCGAGCCGCGGCCGCCGAGGCGCCGTCCGGCGCGAGCGCCACACAGGAGCCTTGAGCGCCGCTACAGCACGCGCTGCCGCCCCCGCGGCGGGTGTTTCGTGAAGTAGCGCCGCATCGCAGTGACCAGCGCCTCGACCAGCTTGTTCTGGTACTTGGCACTGCGCAGCAGCTTCTCCTCGTCAGGGTTGGAGATGAAGGCGGTCTCCACCAGCACCGACGGAATGTCGGGTGCCTTCAGCACTGCGAAGCCGGCCTGCTCGACCGTGCCCTTGTGCAGGTGGCCGACGCGACCGATGTGCTGCAGGATCTCGTCGCCGACGCGCAGGCTGTCCTTGATCTGGGCGGTAGTGCTCATCTCGACCATGGCGCGCAGCACCTGCGCGTCCTTCATCGCGCGCTGATTCACGCCGCCCACCAGATCGGCCCCGTTCTCCTTGTCGGCGATCCAGCGCGCGGCGGCGCTGGTGGCGCCACGCGACGACAGTGCGAACACCGATGCCCCGCGCGCACGCGGCGTCATGAACGCGTCGGCATGGATCGACACGAACAGGTCGGCCTGCACCCGACGCGCCTTGCGCACGCGGTCGTACAGCGGCACGAAGAAGTCGCTGTCGCGCGTCAGCATCGCGCGCAGGCCGGGCAGGGCGTTCAGACGCTCGCGCAGCCGCAGCGCCACCGCGAGCACGACGTCCTTCTCGCGCAGGCCGGTCGGTCCGATGGCGCCCGGATCCTCGCCGCCGTGCCCGGGGTCGATCGCGACGATGGTCAGACGCTCCACTTCGCGCCTGGCGCGCGCGCTCGGTGGCGCTGTGGGCTGGCTCTGTCCGGGCGCGCTCGGTGCGGTCGCGCTCGGTGCGCTCGCGCGCGCGAGCGGGCCCGGTGCCGACGCGCTGGCCGTCGGCGGGCGCTCGATGCGGCCGATCAACTCGCCCAGCGAGTCGCGCACCGCCTGGTCGGCATGCCGATCTGCCCGGTCCTTCTCGCGTACGAGTTCGAGCAGCGGGTCGCGCTCCTGCGGCGGATAGAGGTCGAACACCAGGCGGTGCCCGTACGCCGCCACCGGATCGAGCGTGAACTGCTGCGGTTTCACCGCCTGCTTGAGATCGACCACCAGCCGCACCAGGCGCGGCTGGTTCTGGCCGACGCGCACGCCGGCGATGTAGGGATCGTCGGGCCGCACCTTGCCCACCAGCTCGCGCAGCGTCGGGCTCAGCTCGAGCTGGTCGATGTCGATCACCAGCCGCGGCGGGTTGTCGGTCATGAAATGCTTGGCCGCCAGCGCCTGATCCGACTCGATCGTCACGCGCGTGTAATCGTCCGCCGGCCACACCCGCACCGCCACGATGGTGGCGCCCCAGGCGCCGTGGCGCCCCGACAGCAGGAGCACCAGCGCGCCACTGCGATGCAGCCAGGCGCGGCGAGAAGAGGTCTTTCGCGTCATGCCAGCAGCTCAACGCCACGCGGCGTCTGCGCGTGCACCACGACATCGCGCGCACCGTCGTCGCGCGGCGAGATGCACAGCCGCAGGTCGGCGGCGGGCAGCAGGGCGCCAGCCTTGTCGGGCCACTCGACGAGTTTCAGCCCGGGCTGCTCGAACACCTCGCGCAACCCGGCGTCGACCCATTCGCGCGGGTCGGCGAAGCGGTAGAAGTCGAGATGCGACGCGTGCAGGCCCGGCAGGTCGTACGGTTCGAGCAGCGCGTAGGTCGGGCTCTTGATGCGACCTTTGGCACCGAGCGCGCGCAGCAGGTGGCGCGCAAACGTCGTCTTGCCGGCGCCGAGCGGCCCCTCTAGCGCGATGAAGGCGTCCTTCAGCCCCGGCTTCTCGGCGAGCGATTCGGCGAAGGCGGCGCAATCGGACTCGGTGATCCAGGCGATAGAGCGGCTTTCTAGAATCGGCTGATGGGTCACGAGGTCGGATCGGGTGCGCTCGACGGGGTGCAAACCCTCGAACAGTTGCGCGCCTGGGCGCTCGAGCTGGGATTCTCACAGATCGGCGTGGCCGATGTCGATCTGCGCGACGCGGAGCCGGGCCTGCGCGAGTGGCTCGCGGCGGGCTTTCATGGTGGCATGAACTACATGGCCGCGCACGGCATGCGCCGCGCGCGCCCGGCCGAACTGGTGCCGGGCACCGTGCGCGTGATCACCGCGCGCATGGACTATCTGCCGCGCGACGCCGATGCGGCCTGGAGCACCATCGAGCGGCAACGCCTGCAGCAGCCGCAGCGCGCCGTGGTGTCGCTGTACGCACGCGGACGCGACTACCACAAGGTGCTGCGCGCACGACTGCAGCAGCTCGCCGCGCGGCTGGCCGACGCCGTGGGTCCGTTCGGCCACCGCGTGTTCACCGACTCCGCGCCGGTGCTCGAGGTCGAGCTGGCGCGGCGCAGCGGCATCGGTTGGCGCGGCAAGCACACGCTGGCGCTGGCGCGCGACGCGGGCTCGATGTTCTTTCTCGGCGAGATCTACGTCGACCTCGCGCTGCCGCTCACCGCGGCCGGCGGCGCGCACTGCGGCAGCTGCAGCGCGTGCATCGACGCCTGCCCGACGCGCGCGATCGTCGCGCCGTACCGGCTCGACGCGCGCCGCTGCATCTCGTACCTGACGATCGAGCACGACGGGCCGATCCCGCCGCCGCTGCGCCCGCTGATCGGCAACCGCATCTTCGGCTGCGACGATTGCCAACTCGCCTGCCCGTGGAACAAGTACGCGCAGCGCGCCACGCTCGCCGACTTCGACGCGCGCGCGCAGTGGGCCGACGCCGAGCTGCTGGCGCTGTGGCGCTGGGACGAAGCGACCTTTCTGCGCCACACCGAGGGCAGCGCGCTGCGGCGCGCGGGCTACGCGCGATGGCGGCGCAACCTCGCCGTCGCGCTGGGCAACGCGCTGCGCAACGCGCCGTCCGACCTCGAGCAGGCGCTGCGCGAGGCTCTGCGCGCCGCCTTGCCGCAGGCCGACGCGCTGGTGCGCGAGCACATCGAGTGGGCGCTGGCGCAGACACCGGCGGCCCGGGCCGCACCATAGCGCGCGATTGAATGGCGCTGGCGGCGCGAGAGCACCCATTGGCGGTCGGCGGCCGACGGGGGTGCTGCGTTGACAATGCATGGTCGTGGACACCTTCTCCCGCCGGCGTCACTGCCTGGCGCTGCTGGCGTTGGCGGCGCTGGCCGCCGCGCCGCGTGCGCGTGCCCAGGTCGTCGCGCGCAGCATCGGAGGGGTGTCGTTCGGCGCGCGCGCCGAGGTCGGCGGCCAGCAGTTGCTGCTCAACGGCGTGGGGATGCGCGCGTCGTCGAAGATGAACATCAAGGGCTTCGCGGCGGCGCTGTACCTTGCGCAGCCGGCGCACAGCGGCGAGCAGGCACTGCAGTCGCCCGGTGCAAAGCGACTGCGCATGCACATGATGCTCGACGTGCCGACCGAGGTCTTCGTCTACGCGATCCACAAGTACGTGCGGCGCAACATCCCCGAGCCCCAGCAGCCCGGTCTGAACGAGCGCATGGGCACGCTCGACGCTCGACTGCGCGCGATCGGCGAGGTGTACGACGGCGACGTGATCGACCTCGACTTCGTGCCCGATTCGGGCCTGCTGCTCACGATCAACGGCAGGCCACGCTCCTCGCCGATTCCCGGCGCCGACTTCTATGGCGCGGTGATGCAGGTGTTCCTGGGCGAGCACCCGGTCGATGCCAGGATGAAGTCCGGGCTGCTCGGCGCCAGCGCGGGCTGAGGGCTGCGTCGCGTGGTGGGCGCACGAACGCGGCACAATGCGCGCGTCCCCTCTTCTGACCGAAGGGCGAATGCCATGGCGCGTCGCGTGGTCGTGCTCGGTGGCACCGGCTTCATCGGCCGGGCGTTTGCGTGGCGCTGCGCCGCGCACGGACCGTCGATGCAACTCACGGTGCCCACGCGCTCGCTGGCGCTCGGCGCCGCTTTGCGGCCGCTGCCCGGTCTGGCGCTGGTGCACGCCGACATCCACGACGAGCCCACGCTGACGCGGCTGCTCGCCGGCGCCGACGTCGTGGTCAGTCTGGTCGGTATCCTGCACGGCGACGCCGCCGACTTCGAGCGCGTTCATGCCGAACTGCCGCGCCGCCTGGCGCGCGCCGCGCGAGCCGGTGCAGTGGGGCACGTCGTCCACGTCAGCGCGCTCGGTGCCGACGCCGGTGCGCCGTCGCTCTATTTGCGCAGCAAGGCCGCCGGCGAGGCCGCGCTGCGCGATGCCGGCGTGCCGCCGAGCGTGCTGCGACCTTCGGTGGTGTTCGGCGCCGACGACCACTTCCTCAACCTGTTTGCGCGCATGCAGATGTTGACGCCGCTGGTGCCGCTGGCCGGTGCGCGCTCGCGCTTCCAGCCGGTGTGGGTGCGCGACGTGGCACAGGCGTTGTACGTTTGCGCCGAGCGCGGGGCCGCGGCCGCCGGAGTGTTCGAGGCGGTCGGCCCGCAGGTGTTCACCTTGGCCGAGCTGGTGCGGCTGGCAGGCCGGCGCGCCGGCCACCAGCGTCCGATCTGGCCGCTGCCTCACTCGCTCGCGGTGGCGCAGGCGTGGCTGCTCGAGCACTTGCCCGGGCCGACGTTGATGTCGCGCGACAACCTGCGATCGCTTCAGGTCGACAGCGTGGCCAGCGGCAAGCTGCCGACGCTCGATGCCCTGGGCATCCAGAGCGCGTCGATCGACCGGGCATGGGCGCAGGAGCGCGGCGGCGTCGCGATGGACGGCGAGCTGCTGCGCTGGCGGGCATCGCGCCGCGATGCCTGAGGTCGCGCAGCCGACGCCTGCCGCCGCAGCCGCGCTGGCGAGTAGCCAGCAGGCGATCGCGCGCTTTGCCGATGCCCTCTGGATCGAGGACGGCCTGGCGGCCAACACCACCAGCGCCTACCGGCGCGACCTCGACCTCTGTGCGCGCTGGCTCGCCGCGCAGGGCGATCGCACGCTGCAGGCCGCCACCGAGACCGATCTGCTGGGCTACATCGCAGCGCGCCATGCCGGCACGCGCGCCACCACCGCCAACCGCCGCCTCACGGTGTTCAAGCGCTTCTACCGCTGGGCGCTGCGCGAGCACCTGGCCAGTGTCGATCCGACGCTGCGCCTGGCATCGGCCAAGCAGCCGCTGCGGGTGCCCAAGACCCTGTCCGAAGCCCAGGTCGAGGCGCTGCTGGCCGCACCCGACACCGAGCAGGCGCTCGGCCTGCGCGACCGCGCGATGCTCGAGCTGATGTACGCCAGCGGGCTGCGCGTCAGCGAACTGGTGACGCTGAAGTCGGTGCACGTCAGCGCGGGCGAGCAGGTGCTGCGCGTCACCGGCAAGGGCAGCAAGGAGCGCGTGGTGCCGTTCGGTGCCGAGGCGGCGCGCTGGCTCGATCGCTACCTGAAGCAGGCGCGTCAGGGCATCCTCGGTGCGCGCAGCAGCGACGCGCTGTTCGTCACCGGACGCGGGGCCGGCATGACGCGGCAGATGTTCTGGAAGATCGTCAAACAGCACGCGCGCACTGCCGGCGTGCACACGCCGCTGTCGCCGCACACGTTGCGCCATGCGTTCGCGACGCATCTGCTGAACCACGGCGCCGATCTGCGTGCAGTGCAGATGCTGCTGGGCCACGCCGACATCTCGAC
>DASURM010000479.1:0-9005 GCA_036280035.1 Burkholderiaceae bacterium
CTGTCCCCGGCGGTGATCGCGCATCGTCGTCGCCATTGCTCGTGTGCGGCGCCACAGAATAGCCGCCTGCGCCCAGGTGCACGGCGTGACCAAGGTCACCCGTCCCGCAGGCCGATGGAGGCCGCTTTCGCGGCGAGTGGGATCGCCGACGCAGCACTCAACCGCGCGGCGGCGGCATCGCAGGCAGTGCGGCCTCGACCGCGCGCGCGATCGCCAGCAGGCGCGCATCGGCGTGGCGCGGCGCATCGAGCTCGAGCCCGAGAGGCAGGCCGGCGCGCGTCGTCGCCGCGGGCACGCTGATACCGGGAATGCCCGCCACGCTGGCCGGGCTGCAGTTGCGGATGAAGGTCTGAAACGTCGGCACCATCTCGCCGTCGAGCAGCACCGTCTCGTCGTGCCCGATCGGTGCGGCCGGCAGCGGCGTGGTCGGAAACGCCATCGCCGCCACGTCGTGACGCCGGAAGTAGTCGTCGTAAGCGGCCTGCAATTGCGGCCGCTGCACGTCGAGCGCATGGCGGTACACCGCCTCGGGCACCGCATCGTCGCCGAGCAAGCTGCTCAGCAGGCTCTTGACGTCGGGGCTCGCGATCTGCGCCACCAGCTCCGCGTAGCGCATCGCCGAGCCGTGCTGCGCGAGGTAGGCATCGAGATCGCCGATGGTCTCGTACAACCCGATCGCGAACCCGGCCTCGGCGTCGAGCCGCGGCGCGTCGGGGATGTCGGCCTCGACCAGCACCGCGCCCGCTTCGCGCAGCATGCGCAGCACCGATTCCATCTGCGCGGCCACCTCGCTGTCGAGATGCTGCCAGAAGTGGCCGCGCGGCACGCCCAGGCGCAGCCCCGGCAGCGAGACCGCCGGCGCGTCGACGCTGCCGGTGACCACGCGATCGAGCAGCGCGCAATCGGCGACGCTGCGCGCCATCGGGCCGGCAGTGTCGCGGCTGTGCGAGATCGGCACGATGCCCGCCTGCGGCCAGCGCCCGGTGCTCGGCCGGAAGCCGACGATGCCGCACAGCGCAGCCGGGATGCGCACCGAGCCGCCGGTGTCCGAGCCGATGCCGCCGGCGACCATTCGCGCAGCGACGGACGCACCGACGCCGCCGCTGGAGCCGCCCGGAATGCGCATCGGGTCGTACGGATTGCGCACCGCGCCGAACGCGGCGTTGTAGTTGGTGATGCCGTAGGCCAACTCGTGCAGGCTCGCCTTGCCGAACACGATCGCGCCCGCGTCGAGCAGCCGTTGCACCACGGGCGCGTTGTGCGTGGGCCGGTTGTCGCGCAGACCCGGTGTGCCCGCGGTGGTCGCGATGCCGGCGGTGTCGAGGTTGTCCTTCAGCGCCAGCGGCACGCCGTGCAGCACGCCCAGCGGCGCACCGGCGGCTCGCCGCTCGTCGGCGGCACGCGCTGCGGCGCGCACCGCAGCGGGATCGTGGTGGATGAAGGCATTCAGCGTTGCGAACGCGGCCGTGCGCGCCAGCAGCGCATCGGCATACTCGGCCGCGCTGAACTCGCGGCGCCGCATCGCCGCCGCGGCTTCGCCGATGGTGAGCGCCGTCAGATCCATGTCGCACCTCTCGCCTTGCGATGCTACGCGCCCCCGCACTCGGCCCACGGAGCGCGGAGCCGATGCCATATCGACCCTTCCGAACGCGAGCGGTCGACCCTGGCCCATACTCCGCCGCAAGCCATCCGATCGAAACGCCGCGCCGTGCACGCCACCATCGAAGCCTTCTTCGATCCCGCCACCGGGACCGTGAGCTACATCGTCGCCGACCCCGCCACCGCGGCGGCCGCGATCGTCGACCCGGTGCTCGACTTCGACTTCAAGTCGGGACGCACCGCCACCGTATCGGCCGACGCGCTGCTGACCCACCTGCGCGATCGGCGCTTGACGCTGCGGTGGATCCTCGAAACCCACGCGCACGCCGACCACCTCTCGAGCGCGCGCTACATCCAGCAGCAGGCGGGCGGTCGCATCGCCATCGGCCAGAACATCCGCCGGGTGCAGGCGGTGTTCAAGGAGCTGTACAACCTGGAGCGCACGTTCCAGAGCGACGGCAGCCAGTTCGACCATCTGTTCGACGACGGCGAGACGTTCATGATCGGCCGCATCGAGGCCAAGACCCTGCTCGTGCCCGGCCACACACCGGCCGACATGACGTACCTGCTCGACGGCGCCGCGTTCGTCGGCGACACGCTGTTCATGCCCGACGTCGGCACCGCGCGCGCCGACTTCCCCGGTGGCGACGCGCACGCGCTGTACCGGTCGATCCGACGCCTGCTCGCGCTGCCGGAGGCCACGCGCCTGTACGTCTGCCACGACTACCCGCCGCCGGACCGCGGGCCACGGTGGCAGACCACGGTGGCCGAGCAGCGCGCGCACAACATCCACGTGCGCGACGGCGTCGGCGAGCAGGAGTTCGTCGCGATGCGCCAGGCGCGCGATGCCACGCTGGAGGTGCCGACGCTGATCCTGCCGTCGATCCAGGTCAACGTGCGCGCCGGCGCGCTGCCGCCGGCCGAAGACAACGGCGTGTCGTACCTTAAGATTCCGCTCAACGTGCTGGGCGCGCCGCACCTCGCGCGAGCGAGCTGAAGCGAGCGCGCGATGCACGCCCTCGAACTGGCCGCCGCGCGCGCCGTCGTGCCGCGCACGGCCGCCACCACGCTGGTGCTGCGCGACGGCGCGCTCGGCCCCGAGGTGCTGATGGTCAAGCGTTCGCCGCACGCCAGCTTCATGCCTGGGGCCTACGTCTTCCCGGGCGGCGCGGTCGACTCCGACGACGGGCGCGAGCCCGCCGGCGAACCCCACGCCGCGCTGATCGCGCGGCTCGGGCGCACCACCGGCGTCGGCGAGCGCATCGTCGCCTATGCCGCCGCTGCGTTGCGCGAGTGTCGCGAGGAGTCGCACCTCGACCTGGGATCGACCCGTGAGCTGCACGCCTGGAGCCGTTGGGTGACGCCATTGGGCGTGCCTAAGCGCTTCGACACCGTGTTCTTCGTCGCCCGCGCGCCGGCCGGGCAGGTGCCGCGCCCCGACCGCGGTGAGACCACGACGATCGAATGGGTCGCGCCGCGTGCGGCGCTCGACGCAAGTGCGGCCGGCAACTTCCAGATGGAGTTCGCCACCGTGGCCACGATGCGATCGCTGCTGCCGTTTGCGGCGCGCAGCGTGCAGGCCATCGTCGACAGCGCAATCGCCCAGAGCGCGCTGCGGCCGGTGCATCCGCGCCTGCAGCTCGACGCCGAGCGTCGCATCGCGGGCATCCTGCTGCCGGGCGAGGCGGGCTACGACGAGCTGGACGGCGATGGGCCGTGACGCCGGCCAAGAAAACACCGCCTCTAGAGTAGGCCTTTCTTCGCCGGGCGACCGTTTGCCCCTAGAGTTTCGCGTCCCTTCACACGAACGCCCTCATGCTGTCTCGCGAAAACGCCGAAGCCAACTTCTTTGCCTCACTGCTCTATCCACGCGAAATCGTCGCCACCTGCGAGAACTCGCCCGCGCTCAACGCGCTGGCCAGCCGCAAACACTCCGCCGACCGCCCCGGTCGCCAGCGCGACGACGAACTGGCGTCGTGGGACGCTGCGATCGACAACGGTCAGGCCGATGCGAAGTGGCGCCGCCAGAACCTGATCGGCGACGAGACCCGCGACTTCGATCTGGCCGAGCTGGGCGCGTAGAGAGACCGCGCAACGCCGGCACGCCGCCGGCCGGAGGCGTCGAGCGCCATGCGGCGGTCGCCTCGCGCTGCCTGTGGGCGAGCGGCGCGCCGCGACGATGACGCGACCGCAATCACCCGTCGCGGCAGGCCTTGCCTGGGGCGGCCTGGCGGCCGCGATCTGGACCGTCTACACGGTGCTCGCGCGGCTGGGCATCAAGCTCGGCCTGACGCCGATGGACCTGACGCTGCTGCGCTTCGCGCCCGGCGCGCTGGTGATGCTGCCGTTCGTCTGGCGCTGGGGCCTGCGCGACCTGGGCGGCATCGGCTGGCGGCGCGGCGTGGCGCTGGCCGCCTTGTGCGGTCCGCTGTTCAGTCTGCTGATGATGACCGGCTTCGCGTACGCGCCGCTGGCGCACGGCGCGGTCATCGCCCCGGCGTGCCAGATGCTCAGCGGTATCGCGTTCGCCGCCTGGCTGGCGCGTACGCCCCTTACGCGCGAGACCGTGCTCGGCGCCGCCTGCGTGCTGGTCGGCCTGGCCTTCATGGGGGGCGACGCGCTGCTTCACCGCAGCGGCGGGTCGGTCCTGCTGGGCGACGCACTGTTCGTCGGTGCGGGCTGCAGTTGGGGCCTGTTCGGCGCCCTGTCGCGGCGCTGGGAGGTGGACGCCATGCGCATCACCGGCGTCGCGGTGGTGCTGTCGCTGGCGATGTTCGCGCCGCTGTACGCGTGGCTGGCCGACCCCACTGCGCTGCTGGCCGCGGCACCGGGCTTCATCGCGCTGCAGGCCACGGCCCACGGCCTGGGCGCCGGGCTCGTCGCGGTGCTGGCCTACAGCCGTGCGGTGGTGCTGCTGGGGCCCGGGCGGGCGGCCTTCTTCGGCGCCATCGTGCCGGGCACGGCGCCGTTGCTGGCGATTCCGGTGCTGGGCGAGGTGCCGAGCCCGCTTCAAGTGGCGGGGCTGCTGGCCGTCGTCGTCGGGCTGTTGCTGGCTTTCGGCGCGGTACGCGCGCTGCTCGATCGCCGTCGTGTTGCGGCAACGTGAAGCGACGGGCCTAGAAGCCTGACGAGTCGTGTGGCTGCAACAGGCGGGCGCGCACGCCCTTCAGCTCGTCGATCAGCCGATCCACCCGACTCAGAAACTCCGCCCGCGTTGCCTGGGGCTGCTCGGTGATCAGCGCCAGCGAGTGCTGCGCCAACTCCGCCTCGCCCGCCTGGCGGGCCCAGCGACGCACCTCGCAGAAGGCGAGCAACGCGAGCCGCCCGAGATCGCCATTGGTACGGGCGCGCTCGAGATCGCCCAGCACGTCGTCGAGGCTGAGTTGGAGGCGGTCGGTGCCTGCAGCCATGTTGCGATGCAGCATACCCCCAAATCCAAGCCCGGAATAGCGGGCAGCCACCAGAGTGGGGTATCCACGACGAACCGGGCGCGGCGCGCCGGCGCAATTCAGCCAGATCCGGGCGCGGTCGGCGTTCGAGACCAGTCGGCCAACCCCACCAGCGTGGCGTGCTGGATGGCGATCGCGTGGCCCAGCACGCTGCGCTTCCAATCGGTCGATTGCGGCGAGAAGGCCTCCAACACCTGCTCGCGCAGCGCGCCGCGGCGCGGATCGGACGCTGCGCCGTCGCCGAAGCGCAGGTAGCGGTCGGCCTGCAGCGCGCGCCGCGCGTCGTCGATCGGCACCGTGCCGAACTCGATGACTGCGCCGATCACGTCGGCGTGCGCCGCGTAGCGTTGCACGCCGTGGAACAGCAGGCCGGTGTACCTCGGGCGCGCCGCGCCGCCGAAGCCGCCGCTGGTTTCGACCCGATCGCGCCCCCACCAGCGGCAAGCGCGTTGCCAGCCCGGGCCTTCGGGGTCGTTGAAGCACAGGAAGAACGGTTCGCCGCGCTCGCCGAGCGCGGTATGCCAGTCGATCAGCGCGATGCGCGCGGCCGTCGACAGGTGCCGTCGAACGATCACCTCCAAGGCCCGGTGCGCCCACTCGGGCCCGCTGCCGCCGTAGTTCAAGCCGTCCGGGTGCGTGTACTGCCCGCGGCTGGTCATGTCGACGAAGGCGTCGTGGCCCTTGCGATCGATCCACGCGGTGCGCGCGCCATCGGCCGCGGCGAGTGCCTCGGGCGTCCACACCGAAGGACACAGCGCATCGTGCAACTCGGCGTAGGCCGGGTTCGCCGGCGCACCGGCCGACCAGTCGATGAAGTTGCGATTGAGGTCGACGTTGTGCTCGGTGGTGCGCGTGATGTGCGCGAAACCGTAGGCGTTGATCGCGTGGACCAACACGATGCGAACCGGCGGCACGCTGGCGCCGGCTGCGATCGCATCGAGCAGCGCCACCTGCGCGGCCGAGCCGACGAAGCCCTCCGGCCCGTGCGTGCCGCTGACCACCAGCAGCGCCGAGGTCGCGTCGGCCGGGCCGACCACCGCCACGTCGGTGCTGAGCGAGCCGCCGTCCGGCCCGGTGGCAACATCGTTGACGAAGACGTCGACGCGTGCGCCGGCGCGCGCCGCCGCGGCCCGGAAGCGCGCCCGCGCGCTCGCGTAGTCGGGCGCGAAGCAGGCGCCGGCGAGCGCCGCGGAAACGTCGCGAGGAACGAAGGCCACGCTCAATCCTCGTACGTATAGCGGAAGTCGCAGTGGCTTGCGCCCTGCATGATGGTCTGAGTGCGCTTCATCTTCAGCTTGGGGTCGTAGCCTTCGCAGAAGCTGCCGTCGCGCTGGCACGACAGCAGGTGGCCGATCTCGCCCAGGCCCATCTCGCGGTACATCTCGGCGTAGCGGCAGCGCACGACGTCGAAGTCGTACTCGGTGGCGGTCTTGCGGCGCACCTCGAACTTCAGCGCGTCTTCCATCGTCCAGAACTTGCTCATGTCGACGAAGTGCTGCAGCGAGGTGCCCTGCGGCGTCTCGGCGGCAAAGCGCTGCGCCTGCTCGATCGCCGAGCGCCGCACCGCGTCGCCGATCGTTTGCATCGCAGCCTCCTTGCCGTGGCTGGCCTTCAGCACTTGGTAGACATGGCCGAGGATCTCGGCCTCGATGCGCCGTTTGGCGAGCATCGACAGGTTCTCGGGATGGGCTGGTGTCGATTTCTGGGAACGTTCGGTCGACTCGGTGCTCATGCGAAAACTCCACGGAGGGTGTCCGGGAGTTTAGGCCCGGACCGAAGGGAGACCTCGGTCGGGCCGGTAGCCAGCAGGGGGCATCAGCGAGACATGACCAGCGGCCGCCAGGCGCAGCGCTGATCCATCCGATAGCACTCGCAGGCTCGGTCTTCGAGCGCGGGCCGGTCGAGCACGCTGATGTGGCCGCGATGATAGTGAATCGCTCCCTGGCGTTGCAGTCTGGCGGCGGCCTCGCTGACGCCTTCGCGCCTGACGCCCAGCGCGTTGGCGATCAGTTCGTGCGTCATCGTCAGTTCGTCGCTCGGCATGCGGTCGAGATTCAGCAGCAGCCAGCGGCACAGGCGCTGCTCGAGCGTGCCCAGGCGGTTGCACGCCGCGGTCTGCGCCATCTGCTCGATGAAGGCCTGGGTGTAGCGCAACAGCACCTGCATCAACGCGCCGCCACGGACGAACTCGTCTTTCAGCGCCCGACCCGGCACCCGGAATGCGGTGCCCGAGCTTTGCACGCTGACCTCGGTGCTCGACCTCTCGTCGCCGAGACACAGCGACAGGCCGACCATGCCTTCGAGCCCGATCAATGCGACCTCGGCGGCGCTGCCGTTTTCCATCGGGCGATGCATCGAAAGGATCGAGCTGGTGGGGAACCAGGCATCGCGAACCGGTGCGCCCGGTTCGTACAGAACCCGGCCGAGCGTCATCGACGCGTGATGGAGATGGGGCGCCAGGCGCCCGAGAGCGTCTTCGGGCAGGGCATCCAGCAAGAGGTTGTCGGAGGGTCGATGCGGCGCCAGCATGCGCGAATGCTAGTCATGGCATGCTCGATTGATAAGTCAGCGAACCGGAATCGCAGAGTTTCCTCGCTGGAAACGGAGCCACCTTGCGGCACGCATGCGGCTAGGGCCTGTTCACACGCCGCGTGACGGCGCGCGCGTTCACGAAGGCACGAGCACGGGCATCGACGCCGCATCTTGTTTCCGGTCCCAGTAAGGCACCGGGCCGAAGCGCGCCTGCAGAAAGTCGATGAAGCCGCGCGTCTTCTTCGGCAGATTCACATTCGGCAGATGGACCGCGTAGATGCTCCGCCGATGCGGTATGCAATCGGGAAGCGCCGCTACCAGCCGGCCAGCCTGCAACTCACCGCCCACGATAAAGGTCGGCAATAGCGCAATGCCCAGGCCGCTCAATACCGCCTGCGACAACACGTCGTCGTCGTCGATGCGCAGCGAGCCCTTCACCGGCACGACGATCTCGCCGGTTGCGCCCTCGAAACGCCACTCGCCGTGCGCAGCGAAGTGGGTGTAGCACAGGCAGTTGTGCTGCATGAGCTCGAGCGGCGTCGTCGGCATGCCGTGACGCTCGAAATAGCCTGGCGTCGCGCAAACCACCCGATGCGCCGGCGCCAGCTCGCGCGCGACAAGATGCGGGCTCGGCTCGCGCACGATCCGAATCGCGATGTCGTAGCCCTCGTCGACCAGGTCGACGACGCGGTCGGTGATGGTCATGTCGAGCTTCATGCGCGGGTAGCGAGCCAGATATTCGACCATCGCAGGGGCGACGTGGAGCCGCCCGAAGGCCACCGGCGCGGTGACCTTGAGCATGCCACGCGGCTCCGACTGCAACTGGTCGACCAACTCGGCGGCCTGCTCGGCTTCGTCGACGATGCGCAGGCAGTGTTCATGGAATGCAATGCCGATCCCGGTCAGGCTCAGCCCGCGCGTGCTGCGGTTCAGCAGGCGAACGCCGAGCGCGCGCTCGAGATTGGCGATCGACTTGCTGACCCCGGATTTCGACACGCCCATGCGGCGTGCCGCCTCGGAGAAGCTCTTCGCCGACACGACGCGGGCAAAGGCCACCATGTCGTTCAGATCCTGCACCCCTAGCCCTCGACGATTGCTTTGGTTTCCATTCTCGCACCGGGTCTGTGCGCTCGCCAACAGACAGGCGCAGCGGTGCGGCGCACACTGAGCTTCGCGGTGGACGCCGAGGCGCCGATCGGGTTGCCTTCGGAGTCAACCGAACTTGGCGGAGGGTGGGCCAACCCGACGAATGAGGTGCGCGGTGCAAGTCAAAGACATCATGACCCAAACGGTTATCAGCGCCGGTTCCGGCGCTTCCGTCATGGAAGTCGCGGCACTGATGGTCGATCACCGGATCAGTGCGGTGCCCGTGACCGACGACGGTGCCGTCGTCGGCATCGTCAGCGAAGCCGATCTGTTGCACCG
>DASURM010000480.1:0-2016 GCA_036280035.1 Burkholderiaceae bacterium
CGCCCACCTACCTCGGCGCGCTGCAGGCGTTCGTGCCGTACGAGCCGGCCTTCGCCGCGCTCGACGGCGACGACGACGGCCCGCTGCCCGACTCGCTGCGCGCGCTGCCGTCGCGCACGCCGGGCACCCGCTTCGCCTACCTGCTGCCCAACTTCCAGAACCCCACCGGTCTGGTGTTGCCGCGCGCGCGCCGCGCGGCGCTGGTGCACGCGGCGCGCGCCGCCGGGGTGCCGCTGGTCGAAGACAACCCGTATGGCGACCTCTGGTTCGACGAGCCGACGCCGCCTGCCATGGCGTCGTGGTGGCCCGAGGGCGTGGTCTACCTCGGCTCGTTCTCCAAGGTGCTGACGCCGGGCTTCCGGCTCGGCTACGTGGTCGCGCCGGCCGAGCTGGGCCCCAAGCTGCTGCAGGCCAAGCAGGCGTCGGACCTGCACACGCCGATCTTCAACCAGCGCGTGGTCTACGAGGTCATTCGCAACGGCTTTCTCGACCAGCACGTGCCGACGATCCGCGCGCGCTACCGTGCGCAGCGCGACGCGATGGAAGCGGCACTGAGAAGCCACATGCCCGCGGGCACCGCGTGGCGCACGCCGCGTGGCGGCATGTTCTTCTGGCTGCGCCTGCCCGAAGGGCTCGACGCGATGAAGCTGCTCGAGCCGGCCGTGTCCGCCGGTGTCGCGTTCGTGCCCGGGGCGCCGTTCTATGCCAAGGCGCCCGATCCGCGCGCGATGCGGCTGAGCTTCGTCACGCTGAGCCCGGCGCAGATCGAGCGCGGCGTCGCGGCGCTGGGCGCGGTGCTGCACGAGGCCGTGGGCGCGGTTGCTGCGTCGTGACGGTGAGCGCGCACGGCCGCTCCGAAGCGCTTACGAACCGGAGCGCGAAGCGCGAAGGTGCCTTATGACCGCGCACGACCGCTCCGAAGCGCTCACGAACCGCAGCGCGAAGCGCGAAGGTTGCCTTATGACTACGCTGGCCGACCTGCGCGCGGCCGCTGCGCTGGTGCACGCGCAGATGGCGCCGACCGCGCAGCATCCGTGGCCGCTGTTGCGCGAGCGTTGCGGCCTGCAGTTGTGGGTCAAGCACGAGAACCACACGCCGGTGGGCGCGTTCAAGCTGCGCGGCGGCATCGTGTACTTCGATCGCCTGCTGGCGCGCGGGCCACGCCCGAGCGGCGTGGTCGCGGCCACGCGCGGCAACCACGGCCAGTCGATCGCGCTGGCGGCGCGCGCGCACGGTCTGCCTGCGACGATCGTCGTGCCGCACGGCAACAGCCGCGAGAAGAACGCCGCGATGCGCGCGCTCGGCGCGACGCTGGCCGAGCACGGTACCGACTTCCAGGCCGCGCGCGAGCATGCACAGGCGCTGGCCGACCGCCATGGCTGGCACCCGGTGCCGTCGTTCCACGACGACCTGGTGGCCGGCGTCGCGAGCTACGCGCTCGAGCTGTTCGACGCCGTGCCCGCGCTCGACGCCGTGCTGGTGCCGATCGGCCTGGGCTCGGGCGCCTGCGGCCTGATCGCCGCGCGCGACGCGCTGCGGCTCGACACCGAAATCATCGGCGTCGTCTCCGACGGCGCGCCGGCGTATGCGCTGTCGCTCGCCGCAGGCCACCCGATCGCGCACGAGGTGACGACGCAACTGGCCGACGGCATGGCCTGCCGCGTTCCCGACGAGGCGGGGCTGCGGATCCTGCAGCGCGGGCTGTCGCAGGTGGTGCAGGTGAGCGATGCCGAGATCGCGGCGGCGATGCGGCTGCTGTTCGAATGCACGCACCAGGTGGCCGAAGGCGCCGGCGCCGCGGCGCTGGCCGCGGCGATGAAGCTGCCGCGCCTGCGCGAGCGGCGCGTCGCGGTGATCTTGAGCGGCGGCAACGTCGACCGCGACGTCTACGCGCGCGTACTGCAGGAGAGTTGACATGACCATGACGCACCGCTTCGCGCAGCTCGACGTCTTCAGCGTGCTGCCGCTGCTCGGCAACCCGCTGGCGGCGGTGCACGACGCCGGCGAGCTGACCGA
>DASURM010000481.1:0-2114 GCA_036280035.1 Burkholderiaceae bacterium
AGTCCACCGCCGAGCGCATCAAGCTCGAGGTCGGCTGCGCCTATCCGCAGGGCGAGGTCAAGGAGATCGAAGTCTCCGGCCGCAACCTCGCCGAGGGCGTGCCGCGCATGTTCACGATCAACTCCAACGAGGTGCTGGAAGCGCTGCACGAGCCGCTCAGCGGCATCGTCGCCGCGGTCAAGTCGGCGCTGGAGCAGACGCCGCCCGAGCTGTGCTCGGACGTCGCCGAGCGCGGCATCGTGCTGACCGGCGGCGGCGCGCTGCTGCGCGACCTCGATCGCCTGATCTCCGAGGAGACCGGCCTGCACGTGCAGGTGGCCGACGATCCGCTCACCTGCGTCGCGCGTGGCGGCGGCCGTGCGCTGGAACTGATCGACCAGCACGGCAGCGACTTCTTCACCGCCGAGTAAATCGCGCTCGGCGCCGGGGGGGGGCAGGCCCGCTCGCGATGGCGCGCAACGGTACCGCACCGCTGTTTTCCGATACCGCTGCGGGCACGCTGCGCCTGATCGGCTACCTCGCGCTCGCCGTCGCGCTGATGGTGATCGACCAGCGCGGCGGCTGGCTGGCGCGGCTGCGCTACGCCGGCGCGCTGGTGGTCGAGCCGGTGTACCGCCTGGCCGCGCTGCCCGCCTCGCTGGTGCAGGACGCGCGCCTCGCCTTCGCCGACCGCCGCAACCTCAGCGAGGAGAACCGCCGCCTGCGCGAGGCGCTGCTGCTGGCGCAGGCGCGGCTGAACCGCCTCGGCGCCGTCGCCGACCAGAACCAGCGCCTGCGCGAACTGCTCGACGTGCGCCACTCGCTCGGCATGAACGTGCAGCTGGCGCGCCTGCTCGACATCGACATCGACCCGTACCGCCACCGCATCGTGCTCGACGCCGGCGCCCGCGAGAGCGTCCAGGTCGGCCAGGTGGTGATCGATGCGCACGGCGTGATGGGGCAGGTGATCGAGGTGCTGCCGCATACTGCCATCGCCATGCTGATCACCGATCCCAACCACGCCGTGCCGGTGACGGTGGAGCGCACCGGCCTGCGCACGGTCGCCTACGGCACCGGCGCGATCGACCGCCTGAAGCTGCCGACCATCCCGCTGTCGGCGCACGTGCGCGTCGGCGACAAGCTGGTCACCTCCGGCCTGGGCGGGCGCTTCCCGGCGGGCTTCCCGGTCGGCGAGATCGTGCAGGTGGCGCCGGACCCGGCCGGCATGTTCGCGGTGGCGATCGCGCGGCCCGCCGCCGCGCTCGACCGCAGTGGCGAAGTGCTGCTGCTGCACGACCTGGCCGAGCCGGTCGGGCCGCCGGAGCCGGTGCCGCCGGTGGGGCCGCCGGCGCAGCTCGCGCAGAATACCGTCACCGCGGGGACGACGCCGTGACCCGCCAGCGCGCGCAGCTCCTGTTGCTGGCCGGCAGCCTCGCCGCCGCGCTGCTGCTGACCCTGGTGCCGCTGCCGGCGGCGCTGGTGCCGCTGAAGCCTTACTGGCCGGCGCTGGTGCTGATCTTCTGGTCGCTGGAGGCGCCGGAGCAGATCGGCCTCGGCCTGGCGTTCGCGATCGGACTGTTCGCCGACCTGCTGAACGGCGCGCTGCTCGGCGAACAGGCGCTGCGCCTGACCGCGCTGGTGTTCATCGTGCTGCGCTTCCGCGCGCGGCTGCGATTCTTTCCGATGTGGCAGCAGGCGCTGGCGGTGTTCGCGCTGCTGCTGAACGACCGCGTGCTGCTGCTGATGGTGCGCGCTTTCGCCGGCGACCCGCTGCCGCCGGCGAGCTACTGGCTGGAGCCGTTCACCGGCACGCTGGTCTGGCCGTTCCTGTTCCTGCTGCTGGATGACCTGCGCGCCCGCCTGCGCGTGCACGAGGCATGAAGCGGCGTCCGCGCACGGCGATCAAGGACGCGCGCCGCGAGGCCGCGCTGTTCCGCATGCGCGCCGTCGTCGGCTTCGTGGCGATCCTGGCCGGCCTGGGGGTGCTGGTGGGGCGCTTCGTCTGGCTGCAGGTGCTGCACCATGACGAGTTCTCGACGCGCTCCGAGCAGAACCGCGTGCACGTGGTGCACCTGCCGCCGGCGCGCGGCCTGATCTACGATCGCAACGGCGTGGTGCTGGCCGACAACGTGCCG